>JAITVW010000139.1 GCA_031285605.1 Fusobacteriales bacterium
ATTATGGAAGAAGCATCTGAGCTGTTAGACAGACTAACACGTCATTTAAATGGTGATACAAGCGTAAAATTACCTATTCTGACATCTTGCTGTCCGGCATGGGTAAAATTCTTCGAGCATAATTTTAATGATTTATTAGATGTACCGTCAACTGCCAAATCACCAATGCAGATGTTTAGTGCTGTGGCTAAAAATATATTTGCCAAGGAACTGAATGTGGACAGAAAAGATCTGGTAGTAGTTTCTGTAATGCCTTGTCTTGCTAAAAAGTATGAGGCAGGAAGAGAAGAATTCTCTAAAGACGGAAATTTCGATACAGATATAGTTCTTTCTACAAGAGAACTGGCAAAATTAATAAAACAGGCTAATATAAATTTCAATACCCTGAAAGATGAAGAATTTGATAATCCTCTTGGAGAATCAACTGGAGCAGGGGTAATTTTTGGAAGAACCGGAGGAGTTATAGAAGCTGCTCTTAGAACAGCCGCAGACTGGTATACCGGGAAAAGTCTTGAAAATATAGATTATGAAGCTGTAAGAGGTTTTGAAGGTGTAAGAAGTGCAGATGTAAAAGTCGGGGATCTGGATCTGAAAATAGGAATAGCTCACGGTCTCGGGGAAGCAAGAAAGCTTCTTGAAGATGTAAGAGAAGGAAAATCTATGTATCATGCAATAGAAATAATGGCATGTAAAGGCGGATGTATCGGCGGCGGCGGTCAGCCTTACCATCACGGAAATACTTCTATACTGAAAAAGAGAACAGAGGCAATAAAAACTGAAGATGAATCTAAAGCAATAAGAAAATCACATGAAAATCCATATATTAAAAAATTATATGATGAATATTTAAAAGAACCGATGAGCCATCAGGCACATGAGCTTTTACACACTAAATATTTCAAAAAACATAAAATTTAATAAAAAGCAAAAAGCTGTTCTCATACTAATTTGAACAGCTTTTTGTGTTATTTTATGTAGAAATTATATAAATTATATTTAATAAAAATCAAAATAATAATGTTTAAAAGTACTATTTTTATAAAAAAATTTGCTTTTTAGTATAAAATTTTGTATAATTTATACGAACATACCAAAACTAAAATAAATAAGTAGGAGGAAGTCAAATGAAGAAAGGGATGAAAAATCTTTCACTTCTTTTGGGAGTGGCTGTAGCATCACAAGTTTCAAGCTCTATAACAGTGGATTTGAAACCTGGCGTATTAGGTTACAGAACGATAACAAAAGATGAATCTGGAAAAAAGCCCGATAGTTTTGAGCCCGGAGCGAGTATTGGTCTGGAAATTATGTCAGGGAAACCTGAAGACGGTTTCAGATGGGGACTTGGGTCTGAGTATCAAACTGAATTGAATGGTAAAAGAGGATATAAGGCATTTTCATCAGTACCGGTTTATGCTGTATCAAGAATCGGAATCGGACACAGTTCTACAGGGAATGCATTTTATATACCGATAAGATTAGGGTATAAGTTTAACTTTGAAGACAGAGAGACTATAAAAGAAGCTAAAGACGGATTTTATTACGCAGCAGGTGTGGGTAAACAATTCGCACCATGGTTTAATGCTGAACTTTTATACGAAGGATCTACATATAAATTAACAGATATTAACGATAAGAATCACAGCGGAACTGAAAGTCAGGTTTCACTTAAATTAGGTTTCACTTTTGGAGCAGGGGAAAAAAGGGATTATCCTGTATTACCGGCTGCAAGACCGGTTGAACCAATAGTAGTAATACCTGAAAAACCTGCACCGATAGGAAGAACTATGGACTTAACAGTTTCCGGAGCATACTTTGATTTTGACAGAGCAACAGTAAAAGAAAATGCCAAGCAAGAGATAAGAGGAGCAGCTCAGCAGATCAAAAATCTGAACCAAAATAACAATCTAACAGGTGTGTTAGATGTAGCAGGACATACAGATTCTAAAGGTGCAAAAGAATACAACCAAAAGCTGTCTGAAAGAAGAGCAGCTGCAGTTGCTGAAGTTTATACACAGGTTATCGGAACTGGAAAAGGAATCAGATATAACGTAGCAGGATACGGTGAGGACAGACCGATTGCACCAAATACTCTGCCTAACGGTAAGGACAATCCTGAAGGAAGAGCAAGAAACAGAAGGGTTGAAGTTAAATTCTATCCTGATAATAAAATTATCAGAGAAAACAACACAAATTATGAACTGGATGTTGAGTCTCAAATCAAATAAAATATTGACAAACATCGGTAATTATTGTAAAATTTAGTAGTATAAATATATCAAGGAGGAAAATATGAAAAAGATAGGGATAATATTAATGATATCTTCAGTAGTAGCTTCAGCAGCTGCTAAAACAACAAAAACTACAACTACAGCACCTGCTGTAACAATGACATTTGAACAGAGATACGATGCAATATCTAATCAACTAGATGCATTGAGAGCAAAGGACGATCAAAGATTTCAATTAGAGCAACAAAAAGCTGATAACGCACAGGCGGAATTAGATAAGCAAGTAGAAATGAGAGATGAATTACAAGCTAAATATGAGGAAGCTGCTCAATTAGCTAAAATTTCATATTACAAAAATACTTACGGACCGGTAGCTAACCAATACAGAGATCTATTGGGAAAATTAGATTCTTCAATCAAAGAAAACCAAAAAATTATAGACAATTTTGAAAAATTAAGCGCAGCCAGAGACGCTTACGCTCAATAATTTTTTAAGCAATAAAATTTTTTAGGAGGAAAAATGAAAAAGATAGTTTTAACTGGATTATTTATAGCAGCTTCATTATCATTTGCTGCATCAGCTTCTGATATAGAAAGACAAGCAGCAGCTATTGACCAACAAATACAGGTTATAGAAAACAGAACAAGCCAAACATTGGCAGCAGAGCAGCAAAAAGCTGAGGCAGCTACAGATAATGTAGCTAAATATTCTGAATTATTGGAAAATGTTCAGGATCAATTAGATGTAGTGGCTGGAGAAAGAAAAGTAAGTTTTTATGAAAAAGAATACCAAGGAGTAATTTCGTCTTTAACTTCTTTAAAAAATGACTTACAAAAATCTATAACTACAAATCAAAAAGTTGTAGATGCTTACGAAGAGTTTAGTGCTATAGTAGGAAAT
>JAITVW010000156.1 GCA_031285605.1 Fusobacteriales bacterium
ATAAGAGACAATAAAGTAACAGATGCGGTAAAAGCATTGGATAAATTATCTAAAGGAAGAGATGCAGATTATGCTGCAAAATCTAATGTAGTATTAGGGGATTATTATCTGTCTCAAAATGACCTTGTTAAAGGAGAAAGCTATTACAAAAAAGTTTTAGGTGATAAATCAAAAGTAAATCCCGATACTATATCAGCTGCTTTAAAGATTGGAAATTTATATTTATATCAAGGGAAAAATGATCAGGCAGGAGAGTATTTTGAATGGGCAAATACTGCTACAGGTGATAAAGAAGTTCGTATACTGGAAGTATTAGGAACATATTACTTCAGAATAGATAAAAAAGATCTTGCTGAAAATAAATTCCTAAAAGGAGCACAGTCAGCACCAAATGATATACCTATCAGATTAACATTAATAGAGTTTTATGAATTAAAAGGAGAGGCTACGAATGCAAATAAGTATTTCAGAGAAATTCAAAAATTAAATCCTGAATTCAAATATTCAACATTGGGAACTTATTTTGCACAAACTGGAAATAATGACTTAGCTGTAAAATATCTTACAAGATCACAGCAAAGTGAAAAAGATCCGTATGTAGATTATGTTTTAGGAGCTATCTATTATAATCAAGGTATGGATGCCGAGAAAAAAGGCGATGCAGCTACAGCTAAATCACTAAAAGATAAAGGTGTAAAATCACTTGAAAATGCATCTAAAAAAGGTGTAAAAGATGCAACGGATGCATTGGCTGAAATAAAAAATTCAGGTAAATAATATAGAAAAACTGCCGATCTTTTAAGACGGCATTTTTTTTGTATAAATATATAATCTACTGGAAAAACAGAGTATTTTTATGGTATAATAAGTTTTAAAAGGAGATTAGTGCAGTGTCGCATTTAAAGGTGCTGCATGAGGGGGATAAAGGGAAAAGAAATAACAAAATGGAGGTATGGAAAAAATGGCAAGAAAAAAAGAAGAGGCACCACAGCTAAATGAAAAAGAAAAAATTATAGATTTAGCCATGAAACAGATACAAAAAGAGTATGGAGAAGGTTCCATCATGAAGCTTGGTGAAAATCAGAAAATGAATATAAAATCAATATCTACAGGAAGTTTAAATTTAGATATCGCATTAGGTGTAGGAGGAGTTCCGAGAGGAAGAATAATAGAAATTTATGGTGCGGAATCTTCTGGAAAAACTACTCTTGCTGTTCATATAATAGCTGAGGCACAAAAACTGGGAGGAGTAGCAGGCTTTATAGATGCGGAACATGCGCTGGATCCTGTTTATGCAAAGGCTCTGGGGGTAAATATAGATGAGCTTTTGATATCACAGCCGGACACAGGGGAGCAGGCTTTGGAAATCGCAGATATGCTGGTGAGAAGTGGAGCTCTTGATGTAATAGTAATAGATTCAGTGGCAGCTTTAGTGCCTAAAGCAGAGATAGAAGGGGAGATGGGAGACCAGCAGATGGGACTTCAGGCAAGACTTATGTCAAAGGCTCTCAGAAAATTAACCGGCAGTATTTCAAAATCAAACACAGTAATGATTTTTATAAACCAGATCAGGGAAAAAATCGGAGGATTTTCATTTGTTCCCGGAGTACAGACAACTACTTCCGGCGGAAGAGCACTAAAATTCTTTTCTACAGTAAGAATGGAAGTGAAAAGAATAGGCTCGATAAAACAGGGGGATGAAGTAATAGGAAATGAAACTCTTGTAAAAGTAACAAAAAATAAAGTATCTCCTCCATTTAAAGAGGCCAGATTTAATATAATGTATGGAAAAGGGATATCAAAAATAGGCGAAATACTGGATATAGCAATAGATAACGGTATTGTTGCCAAAAGCGGTGCGTGGTTCAGCTATGGTGACGAAAGACTCGGGCAGGGAAGAGTAAATGTGGAAAATTCTCTTGCTGAAAATACAGAACTGTTTGGCAGAATAGAAACAGATGTAATGAAGGTTATCAGACCTGTCGTGGAAGCGGAAGAAGAGGCGACAGCCGCAGAAGAAGTAAAAGAAACAAAGCCGGCAAAAGAAACTAAAGCAAAAAAAGAGAAAAAAGATGATGAAAATAAATAAAATTGTAAGAAATAAAATATTTTTATCTAATGAAGAAATTATAGATATTAATTTAGATATAAAAATTAAATATAATCTAAAAGAAGATATGGATATAGAAAGCCTCTATGATGAAATTTCATATGAGGCTTCTCTTGCAAAAGCCTTGTATTATTTATCACTGAGAGACAGAACAGAGGAAGAGCTGAGGATAAAGCTGGGCGGAAAATTCAGAAATACTTCTTCCGTAGACAGAGCAGTGAAAAAAGTCAGGGAAACAGGTTATATTAATGATCATGATTATGCACTTTCCTATATAAAAAATTCCAGATTCGGTGAAAAGAGAGCAGAATTCGAGCTTTTGAAAAGAGGAATCTCCAAAAAGATTATTAGTGAAGTACTGACTTTGGGAGAGGGAGTATCTGATTATGATAAATTAAAGAAGGCAATAAAGAAAGTCATGCATAAAACAGATAAGCAGATAATACAATACCTGATAAGACAAGGCTTTGAACTGGAAGATATATTATATGTATTAAGACATGCCAAGGAGGAAAGATGAGAACACTTTTATACTGCTTAACAATAGCGGGTACGTTTCTTTATGGGATGGTATTCAGATATCCGCCCATTTTATTTATGAATTCTGAGCAGAGAAAAAAATATGTAGAAAAAGTAGCTGTCAGATGGGGAAGAAACTGTATCTGGGCAACAGGCAGCAAGGTAAAACTGATTTATAAAACCAAAGAGGCCGAGACGGCATTAAGTGAAATCATAAAAAATAACGAAGCAATAGTATTGATCTCAAACCATCAGAGTAATCTTGATATTCAGACTCTTCTCGGATATTTTCCAAAGAGTCTTGCATTTATTGCAAAAAAAGAGATGGAAAAATGGCCGTTAATAGGAAGATGGATGAGAGCTATGGGATGTATCTTTCTGGACAGAAAAAATGCAAGACAGGGTATGAAAGATATGAAAAATGCTATGGACAAAATAAAAAAAGGATACTCCTATGTAATCTTTCCCGAAGGCGGAAGAACTCCTGACGGAGAAGTAAAAGACTTTAAAAAGGGAAGTTTCAGACTGGCAACAGAAACGGGAGCAAAAATTCTTCCGGTTACAATCAGAGGAACATATAATATACAGAAAAAAGGAAGTCTAAAGGTAACTGCAAATAAAAATGTAAAGATAATAGTAGATGAACCTGTTGATTTATCAAAGCTTACAAGACCGGAAATCAAAGAACTGGACAATAAAGTAAGAGATATAATCATAAATAATCTTAAAGAAAGTATGGAATAACGGAATTTTATGTAAAAGGAGAAGAAAATGAAAATATTTCTTGCTACAAAAAATATAGGAAAGATAAATGAGTTTAAAAGACTTGTTGACGGAAAAAATATAGAGGTACTGTCCATTTTGGACAGTGAAAATATACCGGAAGTGGAAGAGGACGGGGAAACATTTGAGGAAAATTCACGGAAAAAAGCTGTAGAAACAGCTAAATATTTGAATCTGTATACGATTTCAGATGATTCGGGACTTTGTGTAAATTATCTGGACGGAGCTCCGGGAGTATACTCTGCGAGATATTCCGGCGAAAATTCCGATGATTCCAAAAATATGGATAAACTTCTAAAAGATTTGGAAGGCGTAAACGATCGGGCTGCAAAATTTGTTTCAGTAGTCTCACTTGCAAAACCTGACGGAAGTGTATATTCATACAGAGGAGAAGCTGACGGGGAAATAATGTATAAAAGGCATGGTACAAACGGATTTGGTTATGATCCGATATTTTTTTCGCATGAATTAAACAAATGCTTTGGAGAAGCAAGTCCTGAGGAGAAGAAATCAGTAAGCCACAGAGCAAAAGCATTTGAAAAGCTAATGAAAGATATAGACAGTATAATAAAATAAAATTTTAACCAACTGCTGCATATTTCCGGCAGAAATTTTTTTAATCAGGCATTATCTGTTATTTTAGAATATAAATAAAAATATTTTTTATAGTTATATGATTATTTTAAAAAGATTTTTTGTTTCTTTCTTGACATATTAAGAAAATATAAAGTATACTTAAGAAAGATAATACTATTTTATTATGGCTTGATTTTCATAAATTAAGTATTACAAAAAATCAGCTGGAAGATCTTGTGAAAAATAAAGCAGGAGTGATTTTGAATTCAGGATGCACATTTAGTAAAGACTGTGGACTTTTTCAGAGAATTAATCCGGCCTGTCCCGGATATCTTCTGGAGGAAGGCTTGGAAAGACTGACAAAAATAGTAAAAAAGTAAAGGAGAAAATAAGGGCGTTATGGAAAACGTATTTAAAGTAATAAACGATTTTTTTGAATTTATAGTACCAATATCAGATTTTTTATGGGATTTTCCCACGAATGTTGAAATTTACAGTAATATACCGATTTTGGGAAAATTTTCTTTTGCATTGATACTTTTGGTAGGAACTGGAATTTTCTTTTCAATTAAGACAAAATTTGTGCAGGTAACAAAATTTAAAGAAGGATTGAAGATATTAATAAAGAAAAAAACTTCAGATATAGGAGTAAGTCCGCTGGCTTCATTTCTTTTGAGTTCTGCTACGAGAGTAGGGCCGGGAAATATAATGGGGGTTACCGGTGCTATTTCTGTGGGCGGTCCGGGAGCAGTATTCTGGATGTGGGTATCTGCATTTTTCGGAATGGCTACGGCTTTTGCAGAATCTGTTTTGGCACAGGTTTTCAAAGAACAGGATGAGAATAACTATATAGGAGGTCTGCCTTTTTACGGAAAAAAAATACTTGGTAACAAAAGAACGGCAGGAATACTGCTTTCTGTATGTTTTATCCTGTACGCACTGTTCACACTTCCGGGGCAGACTTTTCACCTGTTTACGGCACTAGGATCTGTAGCAGAAGTAATAGGAGGAGTGAAGTATGAGAGAACATCTTCTGTTTATTATATAATAGCAGCAGTGATATTTTTCTCGGTTTTGTTCACTACAATAGACCAGTTATAAAAAGTCAAGAAAAAACTAGAAATTTTTATCAAGAAAAGTATGAAGAAAAAAGAGTATAACAAAATAGACAGTCATCCTGTCTAAAGATTAA
>JAITVW010000152.1 GCA_031285605.1 Fusobacteriales bacterium
TTTAATAGGGCGTGTCATTGCTACAGAAAAAGTTCCAACTACAATTGATAATTTTTGTTTTTGGACAAATACTGATTTGATCTTAAATCCATTTGATGTAGTTAGGGTGGAGCATATAAATGGAAGTAAGACTTTTGCAGTAATAGAAGAAATCTCTCATATAACAGATTCAGTTAATTTTTTATCTAACTTTATTTCAAGTGACTTTGGAGAGGTAGAAACAGAAGCACCAACATTAAGAATTGGGATGAATTATGCAAAAGCAAATGTAGTAGGTAATAATAAAAATATTTTTATACCTGTTCAAAGTGGACAGAAAGTTTTTATGGCAACAAAAGATGAGGTTAGTGAGGCTTTAGGACTTGGAGATATAAAGAATCCTATGATTTGTGGATATCTTGAGATGTATAAAAATTCTAAAATAGATTCAGAAATAACTCTCCCAGTTCATATTGATTCAAAATTTCTGATAGGTCCTGAAGGAGCGCATTTAAATATTTCAGGTATATCAGGATTAGCAGCTAAAACGTCTTATGGCATGTTTTTATTGAAAGCTATTCAAGATAAATATTTGAATGAAGAAACGGAAAATGATAGTGTAGCTTTTGTTGTACTAAATGTAAAGGGAAAGGACTTACTTGCAATAGATGAAATTAATGATTTTGAGGGAGATAAAAGAAAAAAAAAGGAAGTAGAAGATATATATGAAATGTTAGGAATGAATGCAGAACCATTCAAACAAGTAAAATACTTTTACCCTTATTCAGATAGAAAAAAATCTAATTCATATATTCCAAGTGAATTATTTGAAAGACAATTAAAATCAAAAAAAGCATTTCAATATAAATTTACTTATATGAAGGATAAAGATTCCCTTGATTTGATGTTTTCAAATGTAGACGATCCAACTCAAACTATGGAGGCCATACTTAATCAAATAATAGACGGACAAAATGATTTTAGTGTGCATTCAACTTGGCAAAGTTTCATAGAGAGACTTGAAAATCAATGCGAGGCAGGTAAGAAATCAGGGAATAAAGAAATAACAGTTTTAAGTTGGAGAAAATTTACACGTCATATAAAGAATTCGATATATGGAAATCCTCTATTTGGCGATATCAAAGACAAAAGTGAAGAAGTACGTTTAGCTGAAAAGATTTCAGAAATTCAGAAAAATGATGTCTATGTCATTGATATAGCCAAATTAGATTCAAATATGCAGTCTTATGTTTTTGGAAATGTTATTCGTGAATTATATAATTTTCAATTAGGAGAAAAGAATGATAGTAGTGAATGTCCACCATCACGTATAATAGTTTTTATAGATGAATTAAATAAATTTGCTTCAAAAGACATTCCAAAAGATTCTCCGATTTTACGTCAGATACTAGATATAGCCGAAAGAGGTCGTTCTTTAGGAGTAATTCTTTTTGCAGCGGAGCAATTTAAAAGTGCTATTCATAATAGAGTATCAGGAAATTGTTCTACTTTTGCTTACGGAAGAACGAATGCAATAGAACTATCGAATAGTGACTATAAGTATATACCGTCAGTATATAAAAGCATGATGTCTCGATTAAAACAAGGAGAATATATTATTCAAAATCCTGTTTTTAGGTCATTGTTAAATATAAAATTTCCAGAACCAATATATAAGCAATTTAAAAATTAAGAGGGTGATAATATGAACTCAATAAAAATTGGTAAGAATGCAATAGAAAATTTAACACGTGGTATGTATCATGATTCTCAAATTATTTACAGAGAGTACATTCAAAACGCAGTAGATCAAAAGATTGAAGGGGAAGAATTAATAATAGATATTTCAATAGATAAAAATGCTCGAAAAATTGTAATCAAAGATAATGCAACTGGTGTTAAAGTAGATAAAGTCAAATCAACTTTGGCGGATGTTGCAGACTCAGATAAACAGAGAGGAGAATCTGCTGGATTTCGAGGAATTGGAAGGCTAGGTGGATTAGCATATTGTGGTAAGTTGAAGTTTATAACTACTGCAAGAGGAGAAAGAAAAAAAACCATAATGTCATGGGACGCGAAATATTTAAGTGATATGCTTGATGATAATAGCGTAAAAGAAGATGCTGGAACAATTTTACAAAAAATAATTTCTTATGATTATGAAGATTGTCCTGTTGAAGAACATTATTTTATTGTCGAATTAGAAGATGTAAAGGAAGAAAATTTTGATTTGTTAGATGTTGAAAAAGTAAGAAGGTATATTGCTATTAATACACCAGTACCTTTTAGCGGAAAATTTTATTACAAAAAAAAAATTTATGATTATTTAAAAGAAAAAGAAATTGATAAAAATGAATATAAAATTTATGTAAACAGCGAGGATATTCATAAATTATATACAACTGTTTTATATGAGAAAGGTGGGAATCACCCTACTAAGAAGTATGATGAAATTTATGATATTGAAATTAAAGAATTCTATACTGAAACAGGAGAATTTCTTGCTTGGATGTGGTATGGAATAAGTCGTTTTGAAAAACAAATTCCATTCCCACTTAATGAAATAGCAGGAATTCGATTGAGGCAATTTAATATACAAATAGGGGATGAACGTACTCTAGTTCCATTTTTTAAGGAAGTAAGAGGGAATTTATATTATGTAGGTGAAGTCCATGTAATGCATAATGGATTAATTCCGAATGCTCGTAGAGATTATTTTAATGAAAATAAAATACGAAATGAATTTGAGGCAGAACTTAAATACTTTTTTTTTAGCACTTTGCACAATTTATATATAAATGCAAATCGTATTAAAAATAATTATAAAAAAGAAGTTGACTTGATCAGAAAAAAGGAAGAGTACGAAAAAAAGAAAAATAATAGTATATTTGTGAGTGATAATGAAATAAAAAAGGATAAGGAAAAAGTTGAAAAAGCAAAACTAGAGAACGATAAGGCAAAAAAAGAACTTGAACGAATAAAAAAGAAAGCTGATGAGAATCAAATACTAGACATTGTTTATAAACATATTGAAGATAAACATAATGAGACACTTAAAGAAGTAGGTTTTGAAACTTCTGAATTACTTGAGAAAGAAATAATAGATGATAAAGATTTAAAAGAAAATAGTAATTCTAGTTACAAAAAAAAGAAAAAATATCTTGCTAATGAATTATCGCATTTACCAAAAGAACAACAAAAACTAATTTCGCATATATATGATATCATAAAGCAAAATTTACCTGATAAACAAAGTGAAGAATTAGTGGCCAAAATACAAGAGGAGTTAAAATATGGGAAAAAAAGTTCTGTTGGTTGAACCAAACTATAAAAATAAATATCCTCCAATAGGTCTAATGAAGATTGCAACTTATCATAAAATGTTAGGTGATGAAGTAAGGTTTTTTAAAGGAGAATTTATAGATTTTATATTAGAAACTATTTATGAAGAAGTATTAGAAAAATTAACAGCTAATGATAAAACAATATGTTGGGAAGAGTATAAAAGTTTAATAATTACATATCTAAGAAAGGGTTTGATCTCTAAATATAGTGAATTAATTATGTTGAGTGATAGTGAATTGGTAGGAGAAAATTTAAAATACTACAGGAAATACTTTAATAGAAAAGAATATTTAAATAATCCAAAATGGGATAGAATATTTATAACAACACTTTTTACATTTTACTGGGATAAAACAGTTAAAACAATAAATAATTTTAAAGGACTCTGTAAAGATATCAATGAAGTAAAAATAGGTGGAGTAGCAGCTTCATTGCTTCCTAACGAAATTAAAAGAGAGACTGGAATATATCCTCATGTAGGTCTTTTAGATAAAGGAGGGGAATACGATGATAATGATATCATAATTGATATACTACCTTTGGATTATTCAATTTTAAATGAAATTGAATATGTATATCCTGAAAATAATGGATATTATGGATATATGACAAGAGGATGTGTTAATAAATGTCCATTTTGTGCTGTCCCACAACTCGAACCTAATTTTAATTGTTTTATAAGTATAAAAAGACAAATAGCATATGTTGCTGAAACTTTTGGAGAAAAAAGAAACCTTCTTTTGTTAGATAACAATGTTCTAGCTTCTAAACGTTTCAATGAGATCATAGACGAAATAAAAGAAGTAGGATTTTTTGTAGGAGCAACTTTTATTGAACCTAATAAATATGCTTTTCTCATTAAAAATTTAAAAAAGTCACAATCAAATTATTATGGGTGTATAAAAAGTATAGTGAAGTTATACAGTGTTTTGTATAAGAAAGTTGATGATGAATTAAAAAGT
>JAITVW010000242.1 GCA_031285605.1 Fusobacteriales bacterium
AAACAGAGAATTTCCTAAATATGAAAAAGTACTGATTTTGGAAGATGGTATTGAAAAAAGCGGTTTTGGTACGGAAATACTGGAATATGTTAATGATTCGGATATTGATACCAAAATTATAAGAAAAGGAATAAGACAGATGTTTCTGCCGCACGGAAAGAGATCTGAATTATTAAATGACGAAAATCTTACGGGAGAATCACTGCTTGAAGATATATTAACAAAGGTGTTGGGAAAATGAAAAGAAGATTAGACGTGTTTCTCGTGGAGGAAGGTTATTTTGACAGCAGGGAAAAGGCTAAAAGGGAAATAATGCTCGGAAATGTAATTATAAATGAGCAGGCGGTCACTAAAGCGGGGACAATGATTAAAGACAATCAGGAGCTGAATATAAGAATCAAGGAAAAGCTGAAATATGTAAGCAGAGGCGGACTGAAACTGGAAAGAGCACTGGAACACTGGAATCTTGATTTTAATAATAAAAAGATTCTGGATATAGGAGCTTCGACAGGCGGTTTTACAGACTGCGCCCTGCAAAACGGTGCAGATTTTGTATATGGAGTGGATGTCGGGAAAAATCAGCTTGACTGGAAACTGCGGAATGATAAAAGAGTAAAATCTCTTGAGGAAATGCACATAAAAAATCTTTCTCCCGATGATATTAATAATGAAAAAGCAGACTATATCGTGATAGATGTTTCATTTATATCACTTACATCTGTTTTCAAATATTTTAAACCATTCCTAAAAGAGGATGGGAAAATCATAGCATTGGTAAAGCCTCAGTTTGAAGTGGGAAAAGATAAAATAGGGAAAAACGGGATAGTTAAAGAAGAAGAGTACCGAAGTGAAGCAATAAAAAGTGTAATAAAAGAAGCTTCGGAATGCGGATTTAAAATAATAGAGGTAATAGAATCGCCGATTACCGGAACAAAAGGAAATGTAGAATATTTGTCTTTATTTGAGATGTCACTTTAATTATTTACCGGTGATTTCAAATCATAAACAACGACAAAATACTGGTAATTAAGTCAAAAAAATGCTATAGTTTTATGATCAGAAGTTTTTTATATTAATTTATATCTGAAAACATCTTAACAGAAAATAAGCCATATAAAAAATAATTTTGATGGATAATTTTCGAACTTAATTATAAAAGAGTTTATGAGGACAGGTACTTTGAAAAATGATTGACAGGGAACTGGGATTATATTACAAATAAAGGAGAAAATCATATGAAAAATAAAAAATATGTGTTATTGACTGCGATAATGGCTATATTATTGAGTCTTCCAATTTTGTGCAGTACAACAGCAGCTAAAAAAACCGACACCAAAACTAATAATACGACTCAACAGCAGACGGCAGTTTCAGAGCCTGCAGGTTATTTTAAGGATTCGGGAAACCTGAACAAACTCACTAATATAATAAATATTATACAGCAAAAATTCGTGGGGAAGAAAAATCCGACAAAACAGGAACTTTATGAGTATGCGATGTCAGGATTGGTAAACGGACTGGATGATCCGTATTCTGAATATCTTACAAAAAAAGATCTGGAAAGTTTTACTGAAGATCTTGACGGTGAATACGTAGGAGTAGGGATGTCGATTGATAAGAAAAAAGATGCGCCGCTTGTAGTAGTGTCACCATTTATAGGAAGTCCGGCAGCCAAAGCCGGTATGAAAATAGGAGATAAGGTAATAAAAGTAGATAAAACAGATATTATACCGTTAAATGCTACAGAAACAGTAAACCTTTTAAAAGGTAAGCAAGGAACAAAGGTAGAAGTGGAAGTAGTAAGAGAAGGAGTAAAAAATCCTTTTACGGTAACAATAATAAGAGATACAATAAAGCTCGAGATGGTAGAGAGCAAAATGCTTCAGGATCAGATAGGATATGTAAGTCTTCTGAAATTCGGAAATCATACAGGTGCAGAATTGAAAAAACACATAGAGCAGCTCCAGGCACAGGGAATGAAAGGTCTTATACTTGATTTGAGATCAAATCCGGGAGGATCTTTGAAAGAGGCGCAGGATATAAGTTCATTATTTATAACACAGGATCTTGTGGTATATTTAAAATATAAAAACGGACAGGAAACAAGATATAACAGAACAATGCCTAATTTAGGGAATTTTCCTCTTATAATTCTTGTAAACGGAGGAAGTGCATCAGCTTCTGAAATAGTTACGGGAGCAATAAAAGATTATAAAAGAGGTACCGTTATAGGGCAGAAAACTTTTGGCAAGGGAATAGTGCAAGAGGTAATACCTCTGGAAGGCGGAGATGCGATAAAGCTGACAGTAGCACAGTATTTTACGCCAAACGGAAACTACATACATGAAAAAGGAATAGAACCTGATATAAAAGTAGATATGGAAGAAGTACTTTCGATAAAAGGTTATGCTAATGACAGTGAAGAAGCAAGACAGAACAGAATGAAAGAAATAAGAACATATCTTGAAAAAGAAAAAGGAAAAGAAGAAACTGACAAGATAATATCAGCAGGAGATGTACAGTTAAAAAAAGCAACAGAAGAAATGGAGAAAAAAATAAAATAGGAGAAAAAATGCTGTATATAGTGGGGACACCTATTGGAAATATGGAAGATATCACATACAGGGCAGTGAAAATCCTTAAAAGCGTGGATTATATCTTCTCGGAGGATACGAGGGTAAGCAGAAAGTTACTGACTCATTATGAAATAGAAAATATCCTTTATCAGTACCATGAGTATAATAAGAGTCATCAGATAGAAAATATAATAAATCTTCTGAAAGACGGAAAGAACATTGCATTGATAACAGATGCCGGAACACCGTGTATTTCGGATCCGGGTTATGAACTGGTAGATACTGCATATCAGAATGATATAAAAGTAGTTACAATACCGGGTGCTTCATCTGTAATCGCCGGTGCGAGCATTTCGGGTCTGAATCTCAGAAGAATGGCTGATGAGGGTTTTCTTCC
>JAITVW010000287.1 GCA_031285605.1 Fusobacteriales bacterium
GCGTAAAATTTGACAATAGCAGAAATTTAGAAAAACGTGGACCACAAGAAAACAAACAAACAAAAAGTTGAAGAAAAGAATTCAACTCAAAGTGAGGTGAATAACAAGAATGAAGAAATGAGTACTCAAGCTAAAAATGGAAAAGTGAATGAACACAGTAATAACAGAAAGGCAGACAAAAAGGGTAGGCAATATAATGAGTGTGAAGTAGTGCAGAAGCAAAAATGTGATGGTGAAAAAATTAGTGAAAGCAAGATCAAGGATATAGGTATGAAATCAGAACAAGTCGTGTTAGCCCATACCCATAGCTCAGATAGGTCAGCAGAAACAAGAAGGATCTCTACTAGAAGTAAAAAAATCCCTAATAGGAAGGGTAATGAGGATTTTTTATGGTAAAGAAAGCCTATGGCAATTTATCTGTGTTACATCAAAATGTACAAAGCTTAAAAAACAAATTATTAGAACTAGACATGGTATTAAAGTTGAGCCTAGGTGATATTGATGTGCTATGCTTTACAGAACATTGGGTAAAGGAGGATTACTTAAATTTGATACACATAGATCAATATAAGTTAGTAAGTTATTTTAGCAGGAAAAAGCACGAACATGGGGGATCCTGTATATATGTAAAGGAGGGCATCAGAACTAAGGAGATAAATTATTTTAATAACTTGAATGAGGAGAAGGAATTTGAAATGTCGGTAACAGAGCTAATAGATTATGGATTTATTGTACTTTGTATATATAGATCACCAGACAGTGATTTTCAAATTTTTGTGAAGAAACTAGAATTGGTAATGCAAAAAACACAGTTAAAAAAGAAAAAACTTATTATATGTGGGGACTGGAATCTAAACTTTATGGTAGATAATAATAAGATACAAGAAGTAAAAATACTACTAAAAAGTTATAACCTAACAAATTTAGTAAACCTACCAACAAGAATTACTCCTACATCAAAATCCATAATAGATGTTGTTATAATAAATAAACAAATTGTAAAATCAGAAATATTGGTTGTGGAAATGGGTTTCTCTGACCATCTAGCTCAGGTACTAAAAATAAAAACAGAGAACAATAAAAGAAGAAATGTAAGTATTATGAGGAGGCAACTAACAAAGGAAAACATAAATGAGTTCTCACGTTTATTGGCTAAAGAATCACGGAATGAGGTATTAAAACACTCGGATGTAAATGCATCCTTAAAGGCATTTATGAATGGACTCCTATATTGCTTTGATACAACAATCCCATATAAGAAGAATATAGTAAAAAAATCAACAAATAAAAAGTGGTTTTCGAGAAGCTTAATGATCTCAAGTAAAAAAATGAAGTTGTTAAATAGTCTTAAAAAAAGATTTGCCCTCACAAGTGAGACATTAGGATATATAAAGGAGTATAATAAGATCTATAAAAGAGTGTTAAAAGAAGCAAAAAAAAAGGGATAATGACATATATGTCACTAAAGCCTCTAATACTACAAAAGCCATGTGGCAGCTTATAAATAGACAAATTGGAAAAACCCAAGAATTTGACCAAAAACTTGAAATTAGATCAGGGAACAATCTCATTACAAACCCAAGGGAAATATCAAATTTATTAAATGAGTATTTTACTAATACCATGTCTGATCAGATAAAAAAAGTAAACATAAGGGGAAGCAACCCGACAGGTCAAAAAATAGACAAGTATTCAACCTCTGTGTTCATACATCCTGTCATGGAAGAAGAGGTAGTCAAAATAGCTAAGACCTTGAGAAACAAGAGTACAGCAGGTCCTGACGAAATACCTGAATGTTTAATCAAAAAGTGTATAAGACTTATCAAAAAACCACTTGCACATATATTTAATCTGTCACTCAGCCTGGGGGTTTTCCCAGATGATTGGAAAACTGCCAAAGTAATCCCCATTTATAAAAAGGGAGATAGGAAAGATATGAAAAACTACAGACCTATTTCAATAATATCAGTATTTGCAAAACTACTGGAAAGACTATTATGCAAAAGATTGATGAGTTTCTTCCAGGAATATGGAGTATTAACAGAGTCACAGTATGGGTTCAGGAAAGGAAAATGTATTGAAATAGCAGTACAATCGTTTATCGAAAAGATCCAGGAAGCCTTAGACAAGGGAGTATACTCAGTTGGCATCTTCATAGACCTGACGAAGGCTTATGACACTTTAAATCACAAGGTATTATTGGAGAAGTTATCATCTTATGGAATAAGGGGTATAACAAACCGATGGTTCGAGTCCTACTTAACAAACAGGAGGCAATATCTAGAAATAAAATATCGTGACCCCTGTAACAATGATATAAGCTATGTTAGGTCCTCATATAAGGATATAAAAATAGGGGTGCCACAGGAATCGGTACTCGGTCCATTGCTATTTTTATTATATACAAATGACCTCCCCTTAAACATCAAGGACGCAAATTTAATCATGTATGCAGACGATATCGATGTGCTAATTATAGAAAATGATGCAAATGCTCTAAAAAGGAAAATCGAAAAGGTAACCAACGATCTGGAGTGGTGGTTTAAACAAAATGAACTTATAATAAATGTAAATAAAACAGGAATTATGTCATTCCACAACAGACAAAAAAAAGATCCAGTAAAACCACATGTAAATATGTATGGTTCAACTCTGCAATATGTAGCTGAATTAAAATTCCTTGGCTTACACATAACAGAGACACTAAATTGGAGTAGTCATTTACAAATACTAGCTCAAAAATTAAGCAAAGTATCCTTTATGTTAAAGTCCCTAAAGGATTCTTTAAGTACATACATGATTAGACATATTTATTTTACGAAATTTCAAGCTGTATTACGTTCTGGAATAATCTTTTGGGGAGGACAAAATGGGGAAATGAGTAAAAAAGTTTTTAAAATACAAAAAAGGGTAGTCAGATTAATGGCTGGAGAAAGCTCGAGAACGTCGTGCAGACAACTTTTTAAGAAATTAAATATTTTAA
>JAITVW010000061.1 GCA_031285605.1 Fusobacteriales bacterium
TCTGGATCATCTGCGGATACCATGTGAGATATATGATGATAATATATTTGAAATAGCTGAAAAAACGGCAAAGGATTATCCCTGTTATATGTGTGCCAAAATGAGAAGAGGAAGCCTGTATACCAAGGCTGTAAGTCTGGGCTGTAATAAGCTTGCTCTGGGGCATCATATGGATGATGTGGCGGAGACTGTCCTTATGAGCATGTTTCAGATGAGTAAATACGAAACAATGCTCCCCAGACTAAAAGCAGACAATTTTGATATAGAATTAATAAGACCGCTTTATTATGTGGAGGAAAAAGATATAATAAAGTTTACGGTAAATAACGGGATTCCGGCTATGAACTGTGGATGTACAGTAGCAGCAGGGAAAACTTCATCAAAAAGACGTGAAACAAAAGAGTTCATCAGAGAACTTGCCAAGAGTAATCCCAATATAAAGAAAAATATATTAAACTCTACAAAAAATGTAAATTTGGAAAAAATTCTGGGATGGAAGAGCGGCGGTAAAAAGTACGGTTATCTTGATGAATATTAATTAGTTTGGGATTTATTCCGCAATATTCACTATGATAAATCAAAAAGAGAAAATACAAATTGCCGTTTGATTCTTTTTTTGGGTCTGTCAGTAATTCATGACACTGTAATTTTTGATACAGACAGGAATATAACCGATATATTGTCAGTGAAAATTACCGGAACGGTTTATCCTGCCAATGAGGAAAATAATATCTGCAAGTGTGTGGAGAAATAAAAAATTATATATAAAAAACGGGGCTTTTCAGCCCTTTTTAAATTCCGTCTTTAGGAATAACTCTCAACAAATTTTTTGTAGTAATTACCCAGCCGCTTTTTTCTTTTTCCAAAGTCAGGGTAGTAGCGGAAGATTTCTTTTCTTTTACTTCCTTTACAGCCTGTGAAAGGATATTCATCTGATATTCGGCAAACTCTTTTTTTGCTTTTTCAAAGTCGTTGTTATCACTGGCAATAAAGCTTTTTTTTGATGTCAATTCTTTAATTTTTTTATCAAGCATTTCTTTATCAAGTCCTGTTTCCTTAATGGTAACAACAGCCTTATTATCTTTTATTTTTACTTTCTCTATTTCATAATCAAATGAAGAACCTATGATTTTTAACGCATCAGATGTAAAGGTCTTTAATTCCGGATTTTGCTGATAAAGATTGTCATAGGACAGCTTAATGTCAAAAGAAAAAAGATTTAATATTTGATCTAAATCGCCTTTTTTCAAAGAAGAGTAATATTTATCCGCGATGACTCGGATTTCTTTTTTTGAATTATTACAGGAAAAAAGTGACAGGAACAACAGAATGAGAAGCACTATTTTTATATATTTAGATTTCATGATTCCTCACTTTCCTTTGATATTGACATTTTAGCATAATTTATACATTTTGAAAAGAAAGAAGGCATTTTATTTATACAAAATAAAAATATAGATATAGATATTTTACCGTCAAGCTCAAAATAAAATACAGACTGAAAAAATTGAATATATAGAAATTAATCATATAATCATAGAAGTATAATATGACTAAGAAAAAACCGTAAAATAGTATATGTAAAACGGGAAACGAAATATAAGGGATGTAGTTAAATAAATAACTATGGAAATCTTAATGATAGTGTTATATTTTTTTTGATTTTTTGAAAGAAGTTAAATAAGATATGTAAAAATTCTGTATTTCTTTTGGCAAAACTCAAAAATGAGATATAATTTAGTATGAGTTTCGTGATTGTAACAGAGTTTAACAGTTATAGAATTTTTTAATGTTTTTTGGAACAGGTAACAGTAGTTTTAAAGAGTTTTTTATTATTTTAGCAATTGAAAATAAAAAATATAATTTAGAAGAGGAGCAAACTATATGAAAAAATTCAGATGGACAATGATTTTAAGTATCATAATGCTGCTTATCAGCTGTGGAAACGGCGGGGAAAAACCTGCTGACGGAGGCGGAGCACCTGCGGGAGGCGAAGCAAAAAAAGAAATAAAAATCGGAGTAGCATTATACAAGTTTGATGATACTTTTATATCATCAGTAAAAGATGCAATAGGTGAAATTTCGGCTGAAAAGTCAAAAGAAACAGGAGAAAAAATCACAATCAACGCAGTAGACGGACAAGGACAGCAGGCAACTCAGAATGATCAGGTGGACACATTTATAACACAGGGTTATGACGTAATCGCAGTAAATATGGTGGATAGAACTGCAGCTTCGGTAATAATACAAAAAGCACAGGCAGCGGGAATTCCGGTAGTATTCTTTAACAGAGAACCTGTAGCTGAGGATATGGCTAAATGGGATCAGCTTTACTATGTAGGAGCAAAAGCGGAAGAATCAGGAACGATTCAGGGAGAAGTAGCAGCAGACTATTTCAAAGCAAATCCGGATGCAGATAAAAATAAAGACGGAAAAATACAATATGTAATATTAGAAGGAGAACCGGGACATCAGGATGCATTATTAAGAACAGAATATTCTGTAAAAGCACTTGAAGCAGCAGGACTTCAGGCAGACAAGCTTGCAAGCGATACGGCATTATGGCAGAGAGCAAATGGTCAGGAAAAAATGGCTGCATGGATATCAGCTTTCGGGGATAAGATAGAATTAGTTCTTGCTAATAATGATGACATGGCACTGGGTGCAATAGAAGCATTAAAAGCAGCAGGATATCTGTCAGACGGAAAGTTTATACCGGTTATAGGTGTAGATGCTACAGCACCGGCTAAAGATTCACTAAAAGCGGGATTATTATACGGAACAGTGCTGAATGATGCAAGAGGACAGGGAAAAGGTATCTTTGACATAGCATATGCACTTGCCAAAAAAGAAAATCCTACAGAAAAAGTACAAGGTATAACAGATGGAAAATATTTATGGATTCCATATCAAAAAGTAACTAAAGAAAATGTGGATAAATTTTAATTAACCTCTGATAATGTGAAGTTTTTATACTTCACATTATTAAGTAAGAATGGTAAACCGGAGGGAAATATGGAAAACAATGATGTACTGGAAATGTTAGAAATAACTAAGGAATTTCCGGGAGTAAAGGCACTGGACAATGTGACCCTGAAAGTAAAAGAAGGGACAGTGCATTCACTGATGGGAGAAAACGGTGCCGGAAAATCAACATTGATGAAATGTCTTTTTGGAATCTATACGTTAGACAGTGGTAAAATACTGTTTAGAGGAGAAGAAGTAAATTTTAAGAATCCGAAAGAGGCTCTGGAAAATGGAATTTCTATGATTCATCAGGAATTAAGCCCTGTTCCTTTTAGAAATATTATAGATAATATATGGCTGGGAAGGTTTAAGACTAAAAGGCTTCTCGGATTAAAAATAGTAGATGAGAAGTATCTGTATGCCGAGACAGAAAAACTGATGAGAAAACTTCAGCTTGACGTGAGTCCGAAAACTGAAATGAAGGATCTTTCTGTTTCACAAATGCAGATGGTAGAGATAGCAAAAGCCATATCATATAATGCCAAGGTTATTGTAATGGATGAACCTACATCTTCACTCACTGAAAATGAGGTAGATAAATTATTTGAAATAATAAAGCAGTTAAAATCTGAAGGGGTGTCAATTATTTATATTTCTCATAAAATGGAAGAAATATTGAAAATATCAGATGAGGTAAGTATTATGAGGGATGGAAAATATATCGGAACCTGGGCAGCAAAAGAACTTACCACTGACATAATAATATCAAAAATGGTTGGAAGAGAATTAAATGAGAGATTTCCTGAAAAAAATAATGTTCCTGAAGAAGAGGACATATTAAGAGTGGAGAATTTGACATCTATAAGCGATAAATCATTTAATGATGTCAGCTTTAACCTGAAAAAAGGGGAAATACTGGGACTCGGAGGTCTTGTGGGCGCTCAGAGAACTGAGCTTGTGGAAGCTGTATTTGGTCTGCGTAAGATCAAGAGCGGAAAAATTTTTCTTAATAATAAAGAAATAAATATAAATAATCCGTCAGAAGCCATAAAAAATAAAATTGCACTTGTAACTGAGGAAAGAAGAGCAACAGGAATTTTTGAGGTATTGTCGGTTAAGGATAATATCCTTATTACAACATACACTGATTTAATAAAATATCATGTTGCAGTAGATGACAAGCTGGGCAAAGCTATAACAAAAGAAAGCATAAGCAGCCTAAAGATAAAAACACCCGATGAAAAAACACAAATAAGAAATCTTTCTGGAGGAAACCAGCAAAAAGTGGTATTTGCAAGATGGCTTTTGTCTTCGCCGGATATACTCATACTGGATGAACCTACAAGGGGAATAGATGTGGGTGCTAAATTTGAAATTTATAATATAATAATAGATCTTGCACAAAAAGGTAAAAGTATAATCCTGATAACTTCGGAAATGAGCGAGCTCTTAGGATTAAGCGACAGAATAGTTGTTATGTGTGAAGGAAGGAAAAGCGGAATTCTTGACAAGAAAGAAGCAAATCAGGAAAAAATTATGGAATTGGCTACTAAATATATGTAGGCTGGAAAGGAAAAACAATGGATCAAACTTTTCAAATAAATAAAATGAAAAACTTTTTTGCTAAAAATGCGATCTATATGGTTTTTGTTGTTTTGGTTTTAATTATAGGAATGCTTAATAAAAATTTTCTTC
>JAITVW010000113.1 GCA_031285605.1 Fusobacteriales bacterium
GCATGCCGCCAAGGGTCAATTTCTTCGCAAACGGCTCACGTCCCGGTAAAGCAAGGCCTACAAATACAGTTCCAACCGGATTTCCTTCCAATTCATCAGGCCCCGCGACACCGGTAAAACTAATGCCGACATCAGAATCAAGCAGTTTTTTTATATTTTCAGCCAATATTGGATTTTCATACATTTTCACATTCATCGCCAGTGCAAAATAAACAGTTTTATTAAATGCTGAAATTACGGTGGAAAGCATATCATCCGCTATACCTCCGGCTGTCTTTCCCACTATATTATACGTGGCAGGTGCTACCAGTATAATATCAGCCCAGTCGGCAAGAGCGATATGTTCCACATTCACATTAAAATTTCTTTCCCACATATCTACCGCTACATCATGCTTTGATAACGACTCGAATGCCAGCGGTGTTATTATTTTAGCTGCATTTTCAGTCATCACTACTTTTACGTCATATCCCCTTTTTCTCAAACCTGATACTATATTCGCAGCCTTATATGCTGCAATACCTCCGCTTACCCCGATTAAGATGTTTTTCATTCTTTATATCCTTTCCGGTACATTTTACTTTTTGTTTGAATTATAAAATTTTACAGTTCTTCTGATTTCTGTTAATATTGTATTTTATTTATAATCAGTATATTAAAATTCCATATATTATTTTATTTTATTTTTCAAATATTTTCAAGTCTTACTGATGTGATATCAAACAGTGCCTGATATCCAAGGCAGCATGCACAGGTATATCTGATAAAATATGAAATAATATCAGGATAACTACATTTGGAATATAAAATATTCTCCTGTTATATGACAATTCTTTTATATAAAATTTATTTATTTTACACATCTGATTTATAAAAATAAAATTAACAGATATCAGTATTCACAGTATTTTTTATTAACATTGCCTGATATTTTTATTTTTATTGTCATTTTTATAAAACCTTTTCATTTTGCCATAATATATTCTGAGATTTAATATACTTGATATCTTGGATTATATCATGTATAATCACTTAAATAATATTTTTTCTGAAATATTACATTTAACGGAGGTGTATTTTGAAAGAAAACATAAGAAAACAAATTCAAAAAGAAGTAATTATTACATGCATATTGTATATTTTTTATTTTTTATGGTGGAGCCTGTTCGGCTTCGGACTGGGAAATGGAAAAACTGAGGAGTATACTTATATTTTGGGACTTCCAAGCTGGTTTTTCTGCTCATGTATTTTGGGATTTATGGTTTTTTCCACTCTGGTTTACTTTTCTCTGAAATACTTTTTTAAAGATATAGCTTTAGACGAAAATTTTGAAAATGAAGAGCAGGGATGTGAAAAAATTGACAAACAATAAATTACTTATCATATTGCCTGTAATAATCTATCTGATAATCATGCTTTATATCGCATACAGAGTAAAGCGGATGGAAAAACGTTCAAATTTAAATTTTATTGAAGAATACTACATGGGAAGCCGGAGCATGGGCGGCTTTGTTCTTGCCATGACCATTATAGCAAGTTATGTAAGTGCCAGTTCATTTATAGGCGGTCCGGCTATTGCGTATAACATAGGGCTTGGCTGGGTTTTTCTTGCCTGTATACAGACTCCCACAGCCTTTCTGACTTTAGGAGTCCTTGGAAAAAAATTGGCTATTATATCAAGAAAAATAAACGGCGTAACCATAATAGATTATCTTAAAGCACGGTACAGCAGTGATATTGTAGTGGTAAGCAGCGCTCTGCTGACTCTTGTATTTTTTACAGCTTCTATGATTGCACAGTTCATAGGCGGTGCACGTCTTATTGAAACTGTTACCGGATATGACTATACTACCGGACTTATTTTATTTTGTCTTATTGTTATTATTTATACTGCTTTCGGCGGTTTCCGAACTGTAGTCATAACAGATGCCATACAAGGTGTGGTTATGATTATTGCCGCTGTATGTCTGTTTTTAAAACTGTATCAGGCAGGCGGCGGTATGGAAAATATTGTAAAAAATATAGCCGCAATAAATCCTGATCTTTTGAGACCTGATTCAGGCGGAAATCTTCCTATCCCCTACCTTCTTTCATTCTGGGTGCTTGTAGGAGCTGCAATTTTGGGTCTGCCTCAGACTACTGTCAGATGTATGGGATTTAAAGATTCAAAATCTATGCATAATGCTATGTTTATAGGAACACTTGTGGTAGGTTTTCTTATGATTATTACACATATGATAGGATTTATGTCTATTCCGCTGATGCCCGGAGCAGAGGTTGGTGATAAGCTGATTCCTATAGTAAGCCTTAAATATCTGAATCCTGTTTTAGTAGGTATTTTTATAGGAGGACCGCTTGCGGCAATTATGTCCACTATTGATACAATGCTTATTATTGCTTCATCAGCAATAGTAAAGGATCTATACCTTAACTATTTTTCAAAATCAAAAGAGATAAATGAGAAAAAGATAAAAACTATCAGTACTGTGACTACTCTTATTATTGGATTAATTGTAGTTTTTCTGTCTCTTGACCCTCCAAAGCTGCTGGTTTATATTAATCTTTTTGCATTCGGCGGACTTGAAGCATCTTTTCTGTGCCCTATACTTTTCGGGCTTTACTGGAGAAAGGCGAATTCCACAGGTGCTGTATTATCTATGTTAAGCGGTGTTATTTCATTTATATATCTTTCATACAAGAAAATCACTATTTTTGAAACAAACCAGATTGTACCTGCTATTTTAATCTCCATATTATTATTCATAATCGGGTCGCTTCTGGGTA
>JAITVW010000117.1 GCA_031285605.1 Fusobacteriales bacterium
TGAATAAATCAAAGATTTTACTTCGCTGAATCATAAAAAAACACCTCACAATTATAGCTTTATACTTAATTATGAAGTGATTATATTGGTAATTGTCAAGTTTTTTTCCTTAAGTTGACGACATTGGTTTTGATACACCCCCCCTTTTATGACTGTATCTTTTGGATATTGCCTTTTTTAGTTTACTGCTTTCTTTTCAGAGTTTAGCTTTTCTTCGGCGACTAATTTTTTCTCATAAAGTTTGAAAAAAGGAAAATAAATAATTGTAGAAATTACTATATTTATAAATACCAGTATTACTGCCCTAAAATCACCGTTTGTAGCCAGATAAGCACCTATAGGTCCCGGAAATGTCCATGGAGCAAGAGTAGAAACTCTTGATACCATATTGGCAGCCATGGCAAAATAACTCAAAAGAGCTGTAGTTATTGGTGCAAGCATGAATGGTATAATTAGAAACGGATTTAACATAATTGGTGTTCCGAAGATAACAGGCTCGTTTATGTTAAAAATTCCGGGAAGCAAAGCAATTCTACCCAGACTTTTTAGCTGCTTCGACTTTGAAAAAACCATAAGAATAAGAAGCCCTATAGTACATCCTGAACCGCCTATCCAGATAAACCATTGATAAAAGGGTTCGGCACCGATATTAGGCAGTACTTTTGCACCTGCTTCAAGAGCCGCACCGTTTTGATCCAGAAGGATAAGCCATATTGGTCTTGCAACGGAACCGATTATTGCAACTCCGTGGATACCGCACGACCATAAAAAAGTAATAAGGAAAACAATAACTATAACTCCGGCAGGATGATTAACAAGGCTGATAAGCGGTTCAAAAAATCCATATAAAAATTTATGAATATCAAATCCGAAGTGTATAGAAATAAGATAAACGATTACTACCACAAAAATAGTAGGGAATAACGATTCAAAAGATCTTCCCACTGCTTCCGGCACTCCGTCGGGCATTCTTATTACGAGCCTGTGCTCCTTAAAGAACCGGAGAGTTTCCACAGCAAAAAAGGCTATTATAATACCTCCGAATAATCCGGCCGAACCGAGATTATTCATAGGAACGACCCATCCTTTTGTAGGTTCTGCAGTATTTTTCAATGTAAATTCCAGAAATAAAGGAACCTGTGTC
The DNA here is from genome assembly GCA_031285605.1 of Fusobacteriales bacterium. Taxonomy (GTDB): domain Bacteria; phylum Fusobacteriota; class Fusobacteriia; order Fusobacteriales; family Leptotrichiaceae; genus Sebaldella. The sequence goes on from JAITVW010000117.1 coordinate 1,145, forward strand.
ATCATAAACGCAACAAGAGCAAGTGTCCCAGCTGATACACCATCCAGATTATAAGATTTTGCCAGATAATAAGCAATATTATATGTGGCAAAAACGGCAATAATCCCCATACTGAGTCTGAACACCAGTGCAAAATTCATTCCATATTTATCAGCGTAATCAATTGATTTTAAAAATGTGGGACTAAGCGGCGGAGAAGCAAGTATCAAAAAGAAACTTCCTACTATCGTAAGCGGAATAGTGGATATCATTCCATTTCTTACAGCCAGCAGATGCTTTTGGTTAGCAAGTTTTGACATAGGTCCCATAAGAGTTTTTTCCATAAAACTAAAAAAATTATTTCCCATTTTTTCTCCTCTCTAAAAAATTAAATTCATTCTAATATTACTACATAAAGTATAAAATAGCAAATTATATATTATATATTCATTAATACTTGACATTTCCAGAAATATCAGCTATCATTATCTAATAACAATAGAATAAAATTAGGTTTTATAGAGGTAGCGGTGAGAATTAGTAATATGCGGAGCCGGCAGGCTGAGAAGCATTATGAAAGGTAACCATCGCCGAACATTGTATGAAGGCATGAGTACAATGTGGGGGCAGAGATAATATCTTTGTCACTCATTCATTGGATGGCACTATTAAACAACTATATATAAACAGGTTGTCATAATAGCGAACAACCTTTTTTTATAAATTAGGAGGAAAATATGATAAAAAAAATTAATTTATTTGTTTTAATATTGATGCTTGTGGTATTAACAGCCTGTGGAAAAGGCGGAAACGGGGGAGAAGGAAAAAAAGAAAGCAATGAGTTCAGAGTGGGAATGGAATGCGGATATGCCCCTTTTAACTGGTTTCAAAGTGATGACAGTAATGGTGCCGTAAAGAATTCAAGCAACGGATACTGCGGCGGATATGATGTGGAAATAGCAAAGCTTGTAGCAAAAGGTCTCGGGAAAGAACTTGTATTAGTACAGACAGACTGGGACGGACTTCTTGGACCGGCATTGCAGTCTGGTAAGATAGATGCAGTAATAGCAGGAATGTCGCCAACTGCCGAACGTAAAGAAAGTCTGGATTTTACATCACCTTATTATAAGTCAGATCTTGTAGTAGTAGTAGCAAAAGACGGAAAATATGCAAATGCAAAAACACTTGAAGACTTTCAGGGAGCTAAAATAACAGGACAGCTGAATACACTTCACTATACTGTAATAGATCAGCTTACAGGAGCAAACAAACAGACAGCAATGGAAAATTTTCCTGCTATGATAGTAGCACTTAATTCCGGGAAAATAGACGGTTATGTTTCTGAAAGACCGGGAGCAATGGCAGCAGAAACTGCAAATCCTAATTTGAAATATATTACTTTTGAAAGAGGAAAAGGTTTTGAATATTCCAATGAGGAAGTCGATGTGGCTGTCGGACTGAAAAAAGGAAATACAGATCTTAAAGACCAGATAGATAAAATTCTTGCCGGAATTACAGAAGAAGAGCGTCAGAAAATAATGGAAGATGCTATTAAGAATCAGCCGTTGGAAAATTAGATTTTATTATAAAATTAAACAAGTCAGATGTATTCTGAGCAAAACCAAAGAGAAATCAGGATACTGGAAAGAAGGAAATTATGTTTTTAGCAGCAGATGGTACAAGAACTTTTTTGGGCTGGGTAGCTTTTTTCATAGAAAAAAACGGAAACCAGTTCATTAGCGGTACCATTACGACTCTTTATATTTCATTAACAGGAACTATTGCGGGATTTCTAATCGGATTATGTGTTGCATTAATAAGGGAAGCATATATAGATGAAAAAACACCGATAATAAAAAAATTTTTTACTAAGTTATCTCAGATAATAATAAAAATATATATAGCTGTTTTCAGGGGAACGCCTATGATAGTACAGGCAATGGTCATTTATTACGGGCTTCCGGTGCTTCTGCAAAGATTTGATTTCAATCTTGAGCCTATACCGGCGGCATTGTTCATAGTATCAATAAATACAGGTTCTTACATGGCTGAGATAATCAGAGGCGGAATTGATTCTGTGGATAAAGGACAGCTTGAAGGTGCCCAGGCAATAGGAATGAGTCATTTTCAAACTATGAAATCCATTATATTTCCACAGGCAATACGTAATGTATTACCTTCTGTAGGAAATGAGTTTATTATAAATATAAAAGATACATCGGTTCTTAATGTTATCAGTGTTACCGAACTCTTTTTCACTTCAAAATCACTGGCAGGAACATATACTCGTTATTATGAAGTATTTATAATAACAAGTATGATATATTTCTTTCTTACATTTACAATCAGTCTGATTCTGAGATTTGTAGAAAAGAAAATCGACGGTCCGAAAAATTTTGAAATTGCAGAGACAATTGAGAAAGAGATTGACAGTAATTTGTTGGAAGAGAGGTAATAGAGTGGATAATGAAATTATAAAAATAGAACACCTGAGAAAAGATTTCGGAAGCCGTTGTGTCCTGAAAGATATTAACTTTACCGTAAAACCAAAAGAAGTAGTGTGTATAATAGGTTCTTCGGGAAGCGGCAAGTCTACGCTGCTTCGTTGTATAAATCTTTTGGAGAAACCGACGAGCGGCGAGATATTTTATCATGACAAAGGTATAACAACAGGAAAAATGTCTCTTGCCAAGCTTAGATCAAAAGTCGGAATGGTATTTCAGCAGTTTAATCTTTTTAATAATCTTACAGTATTGGAAAACTGTGTGATCGGACAAATGAAAGTATTGAAAAGAAGCAGAAAAAACAGTGAAGATATGGCAATGAAATTCCTTACCAAAGTAGGGATGGAAAAATTCATAAATGCAAAACCAAGTCAGATATCAGGCGGACAAAAGCAGAGGGTAGCTATAGCAAGAGCATTGGCTATGGAACCGGAAGTTCTTTTATTTGATGAGCCTACATCGGCTCTTGATCCCGAAATGGTGGGTGAAGTACTGAAAGTAATGAAGGATCTGGCACAAAGCGGACTGACAATGCTGGTAGTAACACATGAAATGGGATTTGCACAGGAAGTTTCTGACCGTGTGGTATTTATGGATCAGGGGATAATAGTGGAAGACGACAAACCCGAAGTAATATTTAATAATCCACAGCATAAAAGAACTCAGGAGTTCTTATCACGTATGCTGAATAAATAGATATTAATCAAAAGACAGGAAGTATAAAAGCTCCTGTTTTTTTATACAGCTGTCTGTATACGGCATAATGACTTGTTTATGTGATTAACGGCAAAAAGCAATATATAAACTATGTGATTTTAATTTCAGTGTATGATATAATATAACAGAATATTTTATAAAAAATAAACATCTATTTTGTAATATAAATTTAGATAAGGAGAACAAATGAGAATAAAGAAGACAGATTTTATAAAATCGGCAGTTGTAATAAATGATTATCCGGAAACGACAGAAATAGAATTTGCATTTATAGGAAGGTCAAATGTGGGGAAATCATCTTTGATAAATTCACTTACAAACAGAAGGAACCTCGCAAGAACAAGTAAAACTCCCGGACGTACACAGCTTATAAATTTTTTTGACGTAAATGAAGATTTTTACTTTGTAGATCTTCCGGGATATGGATTTGCCAAAGTCCCGGAATCCGTGAAGAAAAACTGGGGAAAAATAATAGCCGACTATCTGAACAGTGACAGAGAAAAAATAGTATTTCTGCTCCTTGATATAAGAAGAGTACCTTCGGGTGAAGATATAGAAATGCTTAAATGGCTGGAACACTACGGCATTAATTACTATATAATATTTACAAAAACAGATAAACTCTCAAATAATCAAAAATTTAAACAGCTTAAGGAAATAAAAAAGAAACTGGAATTTGATAATAAGGATGTTTTCTTCTATTCAGCCTTAAAAAATACAGGACGTGAAGAGCTGGAGGAATTTATTTTTGATGAGAGAGAAAAAGCAGGGAAAACAGGTTTAAAAAGAACTTTAGACTAGTTTTATGTTTCATTTGATAAATGAAACATAATATTTAAGAGAGATAAAGAAGAAGAAAGGATTTTTGACATTTTTTCGGGAAGTCATTCTTTTGGTAAAATTTTGAAGTTTGGGAGGCAGAAATATGTTTTTTCCTATATGTATAGATATTGAGAATAAAAAGTGTCTTGTAGTAGGCGGCGGAAATATTGCTTATAAAAAGATAAAAACACTGTCCGGATATAATTCTGACATTACAGTAGTCGCTGAGAAAATAAAAGAAGAAAAGATAAGGGAAATAGGGAATATCAATATAAGAGAAAGGAGATTTTCCGGTGAGGATTTACGGGAATATATGCTGGTAGTAGCGGCAACAGACAACAAAGAGCTGAATGAAGAAATAGCGGAATTTTGTATAGAGAATAATATTCTGGTAAATAATGTAACATCAAAAGATAAAATGAATGTACGTTTTGGAGCAATACTGGAAAATGAAGATTATCAAATACTGGTATCAAGTCACGGTAAAAATTGTAAGAATTCAAAAAAACTGAGAGATAAAATTAAAAATATTGTAAAATAATATTTGTTTATGAATTTTTATGATTAATTTTTAAAAAATAAATCCTTTGAAAGTTAAGTATTTAAGGAAATAAAATTTAAGGAAACAAAAAATAGTTGACAAAATCCAAAAAAATGCTAAAATTTAATAGAGGGATTTATAAAATAATGATGTTTTATAAAATAAAATTAGACAGAAGAATGTAGGAGGAGAATTATGAAAAAGTTAATTATTGCTGTATTAACGGTACTAAGTATAGTGTCTCTGGGAGCTGTGAAAGATAAAGCTGTACCAGAAATGCCGGATATACAGGCTCAAATGGAGAAAGCCGATAAAATCGAAAATTATAGAGCTAAAAAAGATGTGGCATGGCATAAAACTGAATATAATAAAGTAATTAAGTACTTAAATAAAACAAAAAAGTAAGGAGAATTTTTATGAAAAAAATACTGTTGGTTTTTTTAGTAGGAACAATGGTTTTTGCAGCATATGGTGCAGAAGGTGATGTTCAGGTAAGTAAATCTGTTGAAGATAGTATAACAAAAGATTATGATCAGGATGGTGTGTATTCATCATATGAAAAAGCTTTAAGAAGAGCTCAGGAATCAGTATATGTGACATTACCCGAAAAAAGAGGTTACTGGTATACT
>JAITVW010000142.1 GCA_031285605.1 Fusobacteriales bacterium
CAACTTTGAATTTTACTACTTTTTTAGCAGCTATTTTAATTTCTTTTCCTGTTTGTGGGTTTCTTCCTTTTCTGGCAGCTCTTTTTTGAACTCCGAAAGTTCCCCATCCTACGAATTGAACTGTTTCTCCTTTAGTTAGAGATTTTTCCACAGTTCCTAAAAATTCATTTACTAATTCTTCTGATCTTTTTTTTGTCTCTCCTGTTGCTTTTGCATATGCCTCAATAAACTCTTTCTTTGACATATAACTACCTCCTAAATTTTAGTCATATTTATTATACACCTTTTATAGCACATTTTACAACACTTTTTTACTATTTTTTGCTAATTTATTTTACATTTGCTGTCTAAGGAAAATTCCTAATTGATAAACTAATCTATTTTAGAAGCTTTCAGAATTTCAAATAAAAGAATACTTATTTTAAAAATTTAAATTTTTTTCATTTTTTCTTCAATTAACTTCTTTATTTTATCCTTTATCTCTTCTGCACTCAAAGAAGTTGAATCTAAAATCACGGCATCTTCTGCAACTTTGAGCGGACTTTCTTTTCTGTGCATATCATTGTAATCCCTTTTGGTTATTTCCCTGAGAATTTCCTCATACTCCACATTTTCTCCCTTATTTCTCAGTTCTTCACATCTTCTCTCAGCACGTATTTCCGAATCTGCATTCAGATATACTTTCAGATCTGCGTTGGGAAATACTACTGTTCCGATATCACGCCCGTCCAGAATTACATCTTTTGATTTTGAAAATTCTCTCTGGAGCTCCACCATTTTTTCTCTTACTTCTTTCACGACAGAAATTTTTGAAGCATTGCCGGAAATTTCTCTTGTTCTTATTTTATCCGTTACATCTTCATTATCCAGATAAAATCTGTTATCCTTCATATCTATATTCAAATCTTCCAATAATTTCAGTTCTTTTTCATGATCAGAAAAATCTATATTTTCTTTCATTAACTTATATGCAAACAATCTGTACATTGCCCCGGTATCCAGGTATGTGATTCCAAGCTCGTCGGCTATCATCTTTGAGACGGTACTTTTCCCGCTCCCAGCCGGACCATCCACTGCTATTATCATATCAAAACCTCTTTATTTATATTCAAAAACATAAGAAATCCATCCGTTTTCCTCTTTTTCATCTATTTGTTTAAAATTATGTTTTTTAGTTTTTTCCAGTATTTCATGCTTTCTGGTTTTTAAGATTCCCGAAAATATTACCAAAGCTCCCGGCTCCAAAACTTTTTCTATATCATCCAAAAGTTCTATAAGTGTATCAGCCAGAATATTTGAAACTACAATATCGTATTTTTTATTAGTATCATCTACCAAATTTCCTATTACTACACTAAAATTATCTATTTCATTATCCTCAAGATTCTTTTTGGCGACACTTTCCACTGCAGGATCTATGTCTATTCCGTCTGCTTTCTCTGCACCAAGTTTTACCCCTACTATCATCAGTATACCTGAACCGCATCCTATATCCAGAAGATTTTTCTTTCCTTGAGCATATTTTTCCAGCATTTTTATACAAAGCGAGGTAGTCTCGTGAGTTCCTGTTCCAAAAGCCATACCGGGATCTATTTTTATGACAATCTCGTTCTCACTTGATTCATATTCTTCCCAAGAAGGTTTTATGACAATTTTATCTGTTATCCTAGTAGTATGAAAATATTTTTTCCATTCGTCTTTCCATTCATTTTCATCACATTCATTAGTATAAACAGTAAATATCATCTCTTCACTTTCAGACAGTTCTTCCAGCTTTTCCGACAGCATTTTTAACTTTAACCGTGCAAATTTATTATTAGGAAAATATCCTATTATTGTCCATGTGTCGTTAACTATGCTTTCCTTATGAAAATCCAGAGTATTTTCAGTAAAAAAATCAATGAATTCAAATTCATTTACTCCCAGTTCGGAGAAAATACCTATTATTTTTTCTTTTGTTTCTTTTATAAAATCCGAATAATAATCTACTTTTACTCTAAGCCATTTCATTTATTTAATTCCTTTTCTATCTGAAGTCCGAATTTTTCATCTGTCAGATCCAATGCTACAGGTGTAATAGAAACATAATTATCCTTCAATACATAATAGTCACTATGGTAATTAGACGAATATTCCACTGCATTTCCTGTTATCCAGAAATATTCATGCCCGTTCGGATCAAATCTTTTATCAAAATTCTCTTTATAATTCCTGTCTCCCTGAATAGTAAACTTACAGCCTTTTAATTCCTCTGTCTTTACATTTGGTACATTTATATTCAGAAGCTTATATCCCGGGAACTGAAAATCTTTTATTTTTTCTATAAAATCTGCCGCAAAAACTGCTGCTGTAAGATAATTCTTCCCATGATCAAAGGGCTCTGCCAGAGACAAAGCCATGGATCTCACTCCCAGAAGTGCAGCTTCAGACGCAGCGCCGAAAGTACCTGAATAAAATAAATCTACTCCCAGATTTGCTCCTCTGTTTATACCGCTTATCATAAAATCAAAATCCACATCCCTGTATATTTCCCATCTTGCAAGTTTTACACAGTCTGCGGGTTTTCCATTTACCATATATCCGAAAAATTTTCCGTTTATATTGTATTTTCTGTATCTCAAAGGTTTATTTATTGTAAGTCCGTGTCCTGTACCGCTGGCATCTTCATCAGGAGCCACTACATATACATCATGTCCTCTTTCTATCAGAACCACAGCCAGAGTTTCTATACCTTTAGCAAAAATTCCGTCATCATTTGACAGTAAAATTTTCATTTTAAGCTCCTCTTATATTGAAATATGCAGATTCAGTCTTTCAATTTTTTCTGTTCTCCCATATTCATTTATATTTACTATTATGCCGTTTATTTTTATATTTTCTTTACATACGCTCCATCTCGCGGGAAGACCGTCCTTAAATTTCTGTATACTTTCTTTTTTGTTCATCCCCAAAATTCCGTCATGTCCGCCGGTCATACCAATATCAGTTATATAGCCTGTACCTCTGTGAAGTATTCTTTCATCTGCTGTCTGTGTATGTGTATGTGTACCGTACACAAGGGATACCTGTCCGTCAAGATTCCATCCCATTGCCTGTTTTTCAGATGTTGCTTCTCCATGGAAGTCTACTATTATATTATTTGTTATTTTTTTTATTTCAGGTAATAATTCATCCACTGCCAAAAAAGGACATGCTATAGGGGGCATAAAAACCTTACCCTGTACATTAATAACTGCCAGTTTTTTTCCGTTCTTTTCTACTATTGTATATCCTTTTCCCGGTGTTCCCGGTGCGAAGTTCAATGGTCTTATCATCTTTTCCGTTTCATTTAAATAAGGATAAATTTCTCTTCTGTCCCAGGTATGATTCCCCAGTGTAACTACATCTACTCCCAAATTAAATACTTTATTAGCAATTTTCGGTGTTATGCCAAAACCGCCTGCCACATTTTCCCCGTTAACTACAATAAAATCAAATAACTCCCTTTTATTATCCAAATATCTCGCCAGCGCTTCTCTGCCGGGTTCTCCCACCAGATCTCCTATTATTAACAATTTCATGTAAATATTTTCCTTTCTAAATAACAGAACAAATTTTATAAAATTAAGGACGGTTTTTTCAAACCGTCTGTATTATTTAGCATATTCAACTGCTCTTGTTTCTCTTACCACCGTTACTTTTATCTGTCCCGGATACTGCATTTTATCCTCTATCTCCTTAGCTACTTCCCTCGCTATCAATGTCGATTTATCATCGTCGATTCTTTCAGGATTTACTATAAGTCTTATCTCTCTTCCTGCCTGAATTGCATACGAGCTTTCTATTCCTTCATAATTATTCGCTATTTCTTCAAGCTGCTCCAGTCTTTTTAGATAATTTGACAATGTTTCCCTTCTTGCTCCCGGTCTTGAAGCCGAAATCGAATCCGCCGCCTGAACAAGAACTGCTTCCACACTCAGCTGTTCCACTTCGTTATGATGTGCTTCCACTGCATTTATAACAGTTTCGTTTTCCTTTGAAAATTTTCTCAGAAATTCTCCGCCGTTCAGTGCATGTGAGCCTTCCTGCTCATGTGAAAATGCCTTCCCAATATCATGGAGAAGTCCTGCCCTTTTGGCTACTTCCACGTTAGCTCCCAGTTCTGCTGCAAGTGTAGCCGCTATATGCGCTACTTCTATTGAATGCTGTAATATATTCTGTCCAAATGATGTTCTGTATTTTAATTTTCCCAGTACTTTCAGAACCTGATTGGGAAGAGCAGGTATCCCTACTTCCAAAATTGCATGTTCTGCCGCTTCCATTATTTTTTCGTCCACTTCTTCTTTTGCTTTTTCTACTACTTCTTCTATTTTTGTCGGATGTATTCTTCCGTCTGAGATCAGTTTTTCCAGAGTTATTCTGGCTACTTCTCTCCTTACACCGTCAAATGAAGACAAAACCACTGCTTCAGGTGTATCGTCTATAATAAGATCTACTCCTGTGACAGCTTCTATTGCTCTGATATTTCTTCCTTCACGGCCGATAATTCTTCCTTTCATCTCTTCACTCGGCAGCTGAATTACAGAAATTGTAGAGTCTACTACATAATCTGCAGCTGCTTTTGATATTGCCGTAGACATTATTCTTTTGGAAATTCTTTCTTTATCTCTTTCTACATTATGCTCAAAATCTCTTATCATTACTGCTTTATCATGCTCCAGTTCACCCTGAAGTCTGTTCAGTATTACCTCTGATGCTTCTTCCTTAGTCAGCTCGGATATTCTTGTAAGCTCAGTTTCCTCTTTCTGTATCAGGTCACTCAGAGTATGTTCCTTAGTTATCAGAATTTCCTTCTGCTCTTCCAGCTTCAGCTCTCTTTCCTCTAATCTTCCTGATCTTGCTTCAAGATTTTCCTCTCTTTTCAGCAGTCTTTCTTCTTTTACGGATACTTCGGCTTTCATCTGCTTTACTTCTTCATCAGCTTCTTTTTTTACACCGAGCATCTCCTCTTTTACTTTTATCATTTCCTCTTTTCTATAAGATTCCACTTCTCTTTCAACTTCTTTTTTAGTATCATCTAACTCTCTTTTAGCATTGAATATTTCCCCTTTTAAGTTATTCAGTTCTCCATATGTATTTTTGTACTCTTTTTCTACTATAGATCTACTAATTAGATACCCTATAAAGAAAGTCAAAAGAAGAAATATAACTGCTACTATTATCCAGACAAATGTCATTCTTCGTTTCTCCTCTCTACTTTCTCTCCGCTACATTCTGTATCTTCCATTCATCTTCGACAAATTTCCATGTTATGTTAAAATACATGCTTTCAGAAGCATAATTCAGTATCATAACATTTTTAGCTCTTCCGTTTCTCTCGAAACTAGGTTCCGAAACTATTATATTCACTTTTGAAAGATCATATTGTTTCAGATATTTCAGGACTATATTATTTTTAAATGTAGGTAAGAAATACTTTTCTAATTCTTCATATTGATTATTAACCGCAGTTTTTCTAAGCTCAGCAACAGCTCCCCCCAATGATGCCTTGTTTTCAGTGGTATAATTTATTGCTGTACTTGAACAATTTATATAAATAAGCAATAAAGGTACAAGAAAAAATTTTTTCAATTCTCTTCCTCCGTACTACATGTTATTCATCATGTTATTTTAACATAATAAATTCTCAAAAGCAAGTTACAAATGCTTTGCTTTCCATACTTTAAGAATTTATTTGGTCTATATATAATTATGCAAAAATTTAATTAAATATATTGTTTTTAATATAAAAATTTTACAGACTCTTTTCAAAATGCTGGTAATCTTTGAGAGATTTCCATTCTCCTCCCCAAGTCCAGCCTCTTTTTTTAAATGCGTTATGACAGACATCTCCCTTGACTATCATACCTTTTCTTATATTTTTTCTATCAAGATAATCTACGGAATTTTTAGGCTCCGTTACATTATTTTTAATATAAGGATTTTGCACAGGATTAATATCTACAGCAAAACCGTACGCATGTTTTGAAAAAGATCTTCTCCCTGTTTTCGGTCTCACTGAAAATGCGTATGTGTTGTTATCTTCCATGGAAAGTTCGTCAGAGTTCCCATACTCATCTATTAATCTGATTTTCTCTATCGGGAACTTTGCTTCATATAATTCACCAAAGATTGCTTTTATATCCCCGGCAAGTTTTTTATGTATAATTATTCCGCCGGTTTTTTCCACATTTTCAAAATTAACATATTTTACCCTTACTAAAACCAGTTCTGATAATTTTACAGGTCCTTCTTGTTTATATGAATTACCTCTCATGATTGTTTTTATATCATCAGGAATCTCAAAAATGCCTGTCTGTTCTGTATTTGCAGATAAGATAAAGCTAAATGCAAGTATTGTAAGTAAAATTTTCTTTTTCATTATCAAAGTTCCTTTCAAAAGCAAACAACAGATATCTCCTAATGCAATATGCTGTCCACTTTTTGACTAATTGTAAACAGCATTATACTAAATATATCTGCTGATTTTTTCATAGTTTTAAGATTATATTTCTTATTTTTAAGCATATCTCTAAAAAATAAATTTATTCTATAGTTTTTTTAGAGAAGAACGAAAATCAGAACAGCCGAATTTTTACATGACACATTTATGTCAATAATAAATTTTCGATATAACTTCTGTTTTTCATTTTATTATTTATACATGATTTTTCACGCAAAAATTACATTCTCTTTTTTATCAGAGACATGTCCACTATTCATTGTACTCTTTAAAAAATACGGCTTACTTTTTTAGAATAATCCGCCGGTACTTTATACTACGGATGTTTTATAATAACATATTAAAATTTAAAATAAAAGATAATTTTTTGTATTATCTGTTTTATATTGTAAAAATTATAATTTTCATATTAAAACAGCTTGTTTTTTTGGACATGTTTCAAAAAATTATTTATAAAAAAACGTGTCCGTTTTTAACCGGACACAGTTTTTCATTATATTATTTTTGCATTTGAAAGCATTAATCTTATTCTGTTT
>JAITVW010000151.1 GCA_031285605.1 Fusobacteriales bacterium
CATTTTATAACTTTATATCCTTCCATTTCTAATATCTCATAACAATTTTTGGTTAAAACAACTATATTCTTTTTACCATACTTTTCAGCCAGTATTTTCAATAGTCCAAGTCTTATAACTCCATCTCCTATACCATCAAGCTGTGTCACTAAAATATCATTTTTTCCTAACTTTTTATCACTTTTAAAAAAATAAAAACAGTTAAACGAGAGTTTGACTATATTATGTTTTATAATGGACTTTTTCAGCCATACGGGTTTTTTCACATTTTTTCCTCCCAAAGTTTTTCTAATTTTTAAATTCTCTCCCCCAAGTAATACCTTCCTTTATAATTTTAGCCGGGATCCCTGTTGCTATTGAATTTTTAGTATCTATACTTTTATTTACCAGACTTTGAGCTCCTATTATACAACCATCTTCAATAACACATCCCTTTAAAATTGTCACACCCATTCCTATCCACACCTTATCTTTTATTATTATTTCTTTACCTTGATTTATTAACTTCCCATTTGAATCATAAATAGGATGGCTATCTGTATTTCTTATATTTATTCCGTATGAAAACATACAATCATTTCCTATTAACACTTTGTTTTTTTCTTCTTCTGAAACTATACTTACTGATGTAAAGGTTGTATTATCTCCTATGGACACTTCTCCCTTATTTGAAAATAAATTAATATAACTATCCTTAATATTACTTTTATTTCCAAAACTCATAACACTGTCATTACTTACAATCTGGATCCTAACTTTAGAAATTTTTTCTGAATTTATAAATAACTTATTATTTATTCCTTTGATTTCTATCATACAATTTTTCACAATAGCATTATTTCTGATAAAAATTTCATTATTCATTCCTTTGACTTTTATACTATTATATTTTACACGAACCCCATTCTCAATTTCAATTTTATTTTTATTTTTATTTTTTTGAATATCAAGTTTATTTGTAAAATTTAATTTGAAATTTCTAAAGACCATTTTCACTCCTCTTTTCAGCTATTATAGAATCAAAAGCTTTTTTAAATACATTTGGTGAGATTGAACTGATATCATTATTGTATTTCGTTTCTGTAACTGTTTCTGTCGGCTCTGCATTTAATTCTTTATATACGAAATTAATATTCTTGTCCTTATGATAAAATGCCTGTCCTCTTTTAACCGAAATCATACATATTTGTTTTTTTTCCAAAGCATAAGCTATATTATAAAGTCCTGAATCGAAACCTATATATATCTTTGCATTTGCTATATGTTTTGCAGTTTCTACCAAACTTAATTTATTAATAAAACAGACAAGATTCTCCTTTTTTCTGAATACTTTTTCCAGTTTTTGAAAATATTCAATATCATTTTTACCCTGACCTAAAATATGAAATTTCATTTCAGGATAATCCTCCACAATTGTTTCTAAAAATTCAGACAGTTTTTCCGGAAATGTTATTTTTTTCTTATCAGAAGCTCCTACTCCCACAGCAATGTAGTTTTCTTCAAAAGTTAATAAATTTAATCGTGGCTTCAGTTCTTCTTTTATTAAATTTGAATTTAGTACAGTAACCGCATATTTATGAATTCTGTCTAAAACTTTTTCTCCGTCTGGCTTTACTAAAACTATATCTTTTTTATGTTCCCAATTATCAAGCCATCCTCCCTTAAAAGCATTAATTTTAAGAAGATTAATTTTTTTCAAAAAATCCAACTTATCTTCTGAAATAAACTCAAGTGAATATAATATCCCAAAATCATACTTACATAATTTTTTAAATAATCCTAAAAGCTTTAAAAAATTATAATGCATGTCTTTCTCAAATATCTCGTATTTATAACCTGATAATTCCAATAATTCTGCGGCATATGTAACTAACAATACTATATTCTCCCGTCCATACTTTTCCGCTATTCTATCTACCAATTTTTGTCTTACTACTATATCTCCTATTCCGTCAAGCTCAGTTATCAATATTTTATTTCCTACTTTATTCTTTGGAATAAAAAATTGAAACATATTAAAAAATATGATATTTATTTTATATTTTAAATAATGTATTTTCAGCCAATATGGTTTTTTCATCTCTATTCCTTTATATTTTCTGTGATTATTTTACGCAAAGTTTGTGTAAATTTTTCTATACTATGTACTTCACATACATATTCTCTTCCCTTTTTTCTGTTATCATATAAAATTTCTTTGTTTTCCATTAATTTTTTTACTGCCTGAACAAATTTTTCAACACTCTCATAGCCTTCACCTGATACTTTCCCGATGTATTTTCCAAACATTTGTGTTATATCATCCGGATTCTGACAGCTTATAATGGAAGCTCCATAAGACAATGCCTCCAAAAAAGAGATAGGAATAGCCTCATGTATACTTGTATTAACCAATATTTGCGTCTTAGTAAGAATTTCTTCTTTTTCCTTTCCATTTATATGACCAAAAAATTTTATATTTTTTATATCTTTATAATCTTTCTGATATTTTTCATGTCCTACACCACAAACATAAAACTCATATTGAGGCAGTTGTTTAGCCATTTCTAAAAATATCCACGGTCTTTTTACATTTGATAATCTCCCCAAAAATGTGATTATGTTAGTTTCCGGTTTTTTATCAATGTCAAACTCTGGAATTCTCACAGGATTAGGTACAAAATCAATTTGAATATTCTCTGGTAAATCATAGAGTCTCTTGGCCTTATCTCTTAAATACTTTCCCTGTGTTATTAATATCAGTTTTTTTTCAGAAACCAGCTTTGATAGTAATTTATTTATCTCCGTTTCATTTTTAGAATAATAATTTAAATAACTCTCATATTCATCACCATTCAAGCTTTTTATTTTTTCCCAGTCATCACGCGGTCTGGGATCCTGAATCCATAAAATCAGTTTTTTATCCTTTTCATACTTAAATACTTCTTTTACTATTCTTTGACATTCGATACTCAAATAAATATCTATTTTTTTTTCTTCCAAATATTTTTTTAATTTAAACGGATGAAATATATCCGGTTTTGGAATATAACTTACTTTCTTCTTTCCATCTAATATTATTTCTTTAGGATTTTTTGAACGTTCCAAAAAAGTTTCCAATTCTAAATCATCTTCCGGAATATACTCAGCTATATATTCTCTTGCGAGCAGACCGTATCCGCCGTATCCGCCAAGCTCTTTATCAAAAAACTCCTCTACCAATAAAGCTGCTTTCATTATTCACCATCCTTCTCCTGTTTTCCTAAAAAAAATCTTTTATTTAAAGCCAGTCCCATCATAAAATAGAAAGCCTGATTCACTTTTATCATATATATATTTGTATCAATAATACCGTCAATTGTTATATATAAGAAAGCTATACAGGCCAGAACAAAAACCTCTCTGCTTTCTATAAAATCTTTGTTTCTAAAATTTTTTAAAAGATTTACAAGCAGAAAAAATAAAAAGCATACATAAGAAACCAATCCTAAAATACCCTGTGTTACCAGCGTTTCCAAGAGATTATTATGCAGATGTGTAGCTGAATAACTCCATAATTTCAGATTTTCCTGTGTTCCCGGTATTTCTTTTTTTATCCCCAGAGTATCTGTTTCCACATATTCTAATAATCTAGGCTCATCTTTTACATTTACTCCTCTTAAATTATAAAAACCTATTCCTAATACTGAATTTTCTTTTATTAATTCTTTTGTTCTTTTATATATCTCAACTCTTACCTGATTGGAATAACTTCCACCCGGATCGCTGGAATCAAACCTTTTAAAATATTTTTCAAAATCAGTACTGACAGTCACTAAAAGACATACTAAAAAAGCAATCCCCAGCTTTACCCCGATTTTCAAATTTTTGGACGCAGCTGTCAGTAAAAAAAAGAAAGGAATCATAGCTATTGCTATTCTCGCCTGAATTCCCACAATTGCAGTAAAACCAATTATTAAAGAAATCGAAGCCAGCACCTTAAATATCCGTTGTTTTTCGTAAAATATAACTACTATCGAGGCTAAAATCATCATACCCAATTCCATGCAAAATACACTGGGCCAGCTATCACCAAAGATCCTGTAATCCGTTGAAAATCCATTTTTGTGCCATTCTGATAGTGCTCTAAATGCAGGAGCTAAAGAAAATAATGAAATTAAAACAGGAATCCATCTATAGAGCCGTTTATCTATATCTATCTGTGTCATAGAGAAAGCAAATAATATATATATTACAACTCCTGTGTATGTTTTCATCTGCTCTCTGTTATAGCTGTCTCTTATATTCCAGAAATTCAGACTGGTTATTAAAATATAAAGAGCCCCGAATATTACAAGTTTTTTATCTAACTTAATTTTTTTCTTCCCTATAATGATATATATAAAAGTCACTGCTATCAAAGTAATTATTGTTGTATTTCTGCTGTGATTACCTGCTTTACTTATTGCATAAGGAAGCATTATCAAAATAAAATTTTGAAACAATCTTAGTCCAGTTAAAAATTTCCTTACTATATACTTTATCGTTTCACCCATTCTTTTGCACTCCTAGTTCTCTCATAACTAAATCTAATTTTTCAAGACTCTTATCAGGTGTAAATTCTTTTACTCTCATTTTTATATTTTCTTCTAATTCTTTTCTTTTATTTTGATTATTTAAAGCCAGAAACATTTTCTCCGCAAATTCACTCTCGTCACCAATTTCAAACAGCAAACCACTTTTCCCGTTCTCCAGAATTTCTCTGGGTCCGGTAGGGCAGGCAGAGGAAACAACTACTTTTCCCAATATCATAGCCTCTATTAATACTGTAGGCAATCCCTCATATCTTGAAGAATGAACAAATAAATCAGAATTCTTCATCCAAACATACGGATTTTTCTTTTGTCCAAGAAGCTTTACATCATTTTCCAGATTTTCGTTTTTTATTATTCTGCCAAGTTCTTCCCGAAAATCACCATCTCCGATAATATATAATTTCTGCTTTATTCCTTTACTTTTTAAAAGCTTGTAAGCTTTAATAAGAGTGGGATAATCCTTCTGTGTCCTGTCAATTCTGGAAACTGACAATATATAGTTATCATCAAGAAGATCTTTTTCTTTTGCTGTAAGTTCATCAGTACATTCAGCTTCTTTCTTTATTCTATCAAAATCAAACGGATTATAAATATACTCTATTTTTTCTTTTAAATACGGATAAATTTTTTCCGTTTCTTCTTTCATTTCCTTGCATATAGTAACTATTTTATCATAATTATTAAGACGAATTCCCCGTTTTCTTATCTTTTTCTCTTTTTTCAAAAGATTTGGCAGTGAATTATGAATCCATGCTATTTTTTTCAAATGTTCCGTTTCTTTAGAAAGTTTTGTCAATCCTGAATCAAAGTCTATAAGTACATCCACTTTTTCAATTTCCTTTAGATTTTTAACAAAATTCTTCTTTAAAGTATGTCTTTCCAGTGACATATACAAATTATAAATTATTTTATTTAACAGATTTTTTTTATTATGTTTTAAATATGCAGTTTTAGTGACCAATTTTTCAGGTTTCAAAAATCTTATATCTATATGTTCGGAAATATCTTTTCTAAATACGTCTAATTTTCCAAAATCAGATAATATGAACAAAGTAATTTTATATCTATCTTTATCTATTTTATTTAAATACTCTACGAGAATTCTTTCCAATCCTCCCATTCTCAGACTCCCGCTTGAAAATAGTATATGTTTTTTCATTAGTTTTCTCCTAAATATTTTCTTTATTAAAATCAATTTCGTTTATATCTTTATTATATCTGATGATTTTATTTTTTCCG
This sequence comes from Fusobacteriales bacterium, assembly GCA_031285605.1. Classification (GTDB taxonomy): domain Bacteria; phylum Fusobacteriota; class Fusobacteriia; order Fusobacteriales; family Leptotrichiaceae; genus Sebaldella. Next base: position 5,793 of record JAITVW010000151.1, read on the forward strand.
CCTATTCCCCATTTATCAAAATTTTCCTTATTCGTTGAATAAAAAGCTATTACCTTTTTCTTTAATCCTGCACCTATATGAACAATAGAAGTATCCGGGGATACCACAATTTCTGATTTTTTTATTATAGCCATACTGTCAAATATAGTTTCTGATTTATCATAATACAAAATATTATTTGAAGCTTCAATCACTTTATATAAAGTCTCTCTGTCTCTTGGCGAATCCAAAAGTATTATTCTGTATTCCGGGTATGACTGTTTTAGTTTCATCAGCAGTTCCAAAGATTTTTCCAGATTAAATTTTCTTGTTTTTCCTGCACCAAAGAGATTCACTGCTATTAAATCTTTGACATTGTGTTCTTCTAAATAATCTGCTATTCTTTTATCAGAATTTTCATCTTCAGGTATATCATATGATATTTCAATATTTTTAAATCCCAGACTTTCTAATATTCTTGCATAAACAGTCTGCATATGTTCATTATTCTTTTCTATATTCTTATTAAAAATTTTATAATTTTCTTTTGCATATCCATAATTTATTTTCGCATTTATTTTTCTTATAAAAAACAAATCTTTATTTTTTAAAGTCTCTGTAGGATCTATTAACACATCGTAATTTAAAGACCTTAATTTTTTCCCCAAAGGATACAAATATCTGTACTTTGTCTTTTTCAATTTGTCAAAGTTACTAATATTCTTATTTTTCAAAAACAAAGATTCATTCTTAGCTATCCCTACTACGTCGATCTGAATATCAGGTCTTTGTTTTTTTATCTCTCTGTAAATAAAAGAACTTACCATATAATCCCCGATTTTTCCATCATATCTTAT
>JAITVW010000178.1 GCA_031285605.1 Fusobacteriales bacterium
AGAAGAAATTACTATGTAGATAAAATTTTAAGAACTAAAAAAATATAGAAAATGAAGAAATATTATATAATATTTATATAGAAAAAACAGGGAAAGAAATACAAAAATTAAAAAAGATGTAATACCTTTAAATGTGCAAGAGAGAATAAAAGTATTATTTAAAGACAGTGGTATTGATATTACAGATTTATATAAAAGTTATAAAGTGGGTGAAGCTATAGATAAATTAAATCCTGCTTATAAAAATAAAGTTACATTTGAAGATGAAGAGACGAATTTTTTAGATCACTCTATAAAAATGAAGATATTTTTGGGTTTGAATACATCGGAAATATTATTTGATTTAGTAAATGAAAAATAGTTAAAGATGAAAAAAAGATGAGATACACAGAATCAGAAAAAAAAGAACTGTCAGAATTACTAAAAGAGAATAAAATAAAAATATTTTATGCGAATGCATTTGAAATGGAGCTTACTAATAATCCACAGATAACATATGAGGAAGTAATAGAAAAAATTTATGAAAATTATGTGGAAGAAGATGAGAATTATTAAAGATATTTACTTCATTGAAAATAAAGGAGGCAGAATAAATTACGGACATACAGAGCAGAGTGAAGGAAAAAGTTATAATTCACCGTCAGTAAATTTAAGTTATGGGGAAAGTAAAGGAGACAGCAGGTGAGTAAATAATCAGAAGCTGTATCAAAAATTTTTCATTTTGTAAAGTAAAAATATATATGATAAAATATTAATACGGAATAATTTTTTAGATTGGGGGAAATAATGTTAATGACTAAACCTGCTCCTGAAATAATTGAAGAGTGGAAAAATATATATGAACAATATAAGGACAGGCTTTATCCCAATAAGCAAACCATAACAGAGCTTCTAAACTATCTTAATCGAAAGTATCAGCTGACAGAGATATTTGATGAAAAGTTGGATTTTGTCATCAAAGGCAATGCGGCAGAAAATTCTCTTTTAGAGTATCAGCCAAAAAAGGATATACTGAAATCCAGAGGCTTTTACGTCGAAAACAGCGGAGCAGGTAAAATATTGTATGAAAATCAGGATAAAATTTTTGAAGGAAGTAAGATTATTGCAGGTATTGAATATGAAACGAATTTTTTTCTGGTAGAAGGAAGCAGTTTTTTGTATGATGAGCTCACAGCTTTTCATGGTTTGAATGAAAGAGAATTGTCCAATTACTTTACAGTGGCTCGGTATATTTCCTGTCTTTCCAAATTTGGCATGCTGAATAGTGTTATTGATAAATAAAAGAATTGTATTTTAGCATGATCTTTCAGGGTATAATTAAAAAAGGACGGAGATACTGTCCTGATTTTCACATTGCAATTCATTTCGGATTATAGTAAAATTAAGTAAAAAGAGGTATTGATAATATCATAAAATATCATGGTCAGTTTACAATAAAAAGCTGAGAATGAGAAAACATGAACTGGATGTACATACTTCATACCATAGCAAGCCGACATATATATTTTTAATTTGCGAAAATTATAATTTGCGAAAACAGGCTTCATTTTATCAAATGTACAAAAGTAACGAAAGTCTATATTTTTAAATTTCTATTTCTTCAAAATAATCGGGGTAATCTACGTTTCATATTTTTTCATGTCTGACCTTTTCCTCATCATTCATTTGTCTGAAAATATCATGGTCTATTTTTGTTGTATTTATAAATGAAAAAAAGACTATTAATAAGTAAAAAATGAAATTATAAATTTGTATAACAAGTACTTTTCAAAATTAAGAAACGAGGTAAAATATATTGTTAGTGTATGGAGATGAAGTATAAGATAAGGAGGAAAATAACAGAAAACAGCAAAGGTAAAAATGATACGAAGTATTGCCAGTATAAATGTTTTATTATTTGAGTAACAAAAGGGGAAAATTGGCTTTGTACTAAGCGGGCCACTTTTTTATATACTGTATAATTATTTTTACAAATGTAAGTATAAAATTAAAAAAATATTTACAAATATTATACTTAAGTCTATCAAATTATTTATTTAATTATAATAAAAAATATAAAAATAATTATTTTTATTTGTGATTTTAATTATCTTTTAGTTTGATAACGAAAAAAATATAAAATAAAAAAACATTTGAATATTGGTAAATCACTAATAGTAAGTAAGGAATAACAAAAGTAAAATAACTTCCTTTAATTATAAAATTATTATTTTTACAAATGTATATTATGTTTTCAAAAAGAAAAATAATATTGACAATAGTAAAAAAAGAAGTATAATTAATTATCAAAAGTAAAAACATAAAACAAATGTAAAAATAAAATATATTTTAGGAGGAAGTTTATGTTAGGATTGAACTATAAGCTGGAAAAGCTTGAGAAAGCCGGAACACCAATACTTACAGGAATAATAGGTGCAGGACAAATGGGTCAGGGAATGGTAAGCCAAATGTATCTTATGGAAGGAATGAATCCTGCAATAGTAGTGGATATAAATACAGAGCTGGCTAAAAAAGCTTTATTGCACGCAGGAGTGAGCGAGGATAAAATAAAGTATGTAAAATGTCCGTGTGAAGCTGATGAATGGATATCGCAGGGAAACTTCGCCGTAACAGATGATTCAAAAGTAGTAACAGATTCTAAAAAAATAGAAGTTCTGATCGAAGCAACGGGAGTAACAGAAGTAGGGGCTAAAATAGCACTTGATACTATCATGGGCAAAAAACACTTAGTAATGTTAAATGCTGAAACTGATGTAGTTATCGGACCATTATTAAAAAAACTGGCTGATAATGCAGGAGTAGTTTATACAGGAGCAGCAGGAGACGAACCTGCAGCAACAAAAGAATTATATGATTTTGCAAAAGCAGCAGGATTTGATGTAAGAGTAATAGGAAAAGGTAAAAATAATAAAATTGACAAAGACTGTAATCCTGATACAGTAGCTGAAGAAGCAGAAAGAAGAGGGGTCAGTGCACACATGCTTGCTTCATTTAAAGAAGGAAGTAAAACAATGGTGGAATTAGCTGTAATGTCAAATTCTACAGGATATATACCTGATGTAAGAGGAGCACACGGAATAAAAGGTGAGGTAAATGATGTACCAAAAGTATTCAGTCTGAAAGAAGAAGGAGGAATACTCAGTAAATACGGTGTAGTAGACTTCGTTGACGGAATAGCACCCGGGGTATTCGTAGTAGTATCGAGCAAACTGGAAGAAGTAAGAAAAGAAATGAAATATCTGGACATGGGAGATGGTCCAAACTACATCTTATACAGACCATATCACCTGTGCAGTCTTGAAACACCATTATCAGCTGCAAAAGCGGTAATAGATCATGAAGCTACAATAGCACCAATGGGAGGACTTGTTTCAGAAGTAATTACAATAGCTAAAAAAGATCTTAAAGCAGGGGAAAACTTAGACGGAATCGGTGGATATACAGTATACGGTTCGGTAGAAGTATATGAAACAGCAAAAGAAATGAATGCACTTCCTGTGGGACTGATAACTAAGAAAACAAAGCTGGTAAAAGATGTTAAAAAAGGTGAAGTAATAACTTATGATATGGTAGAGCTTGATGAAAATTCATTTATACTGCAGTTAAGAA
>JAITVW010000233.1 GCA_031285605.1 Fusobacteriales bacterium
AAAGTGATATTTTAAAAAAAAATAATGTTGATATTTCTGAAAATGATGGGGAAACGCCAGAGGAAGAAACAGAACCTGAACCTTTGGGCTGGGATTTTATAGACAGAATTTTCAAAAAAATATATAAAAATACCGAACCGTTGCATTACGGAAATATTTCTCCTTTTGGCGAGAAAAAGTTAAAAGGAATAAGTGTATATGACGTAAAAGGGGAAAATCCCCATTGGCACTTCGTTACATACGGTTTGTCCGAGCTTTATGAAAAAGAGTCGGATAATCTTGAAAAAAGTGGTTATGGTATTGAGCTTACATTCAGACTGGTCAAGGAAGAGAGAGAAACAGAAGTTCCTAACTGGGCAATTAACTTTTTAAATAATCTGGCAAATTATATATTTAAAACAGGGAATGTTTTTAACGAGGGACATTATCTTAATACAAACGGATCTATAGCGGTAAACAGCAATACTAACCTAAAAGCAGTTGTTTTTTTCAAGGATGCCGGATTGAATAAAGTATATGAATCTCCTAACGGCAGTCTGAAATTTCTTCAGATAACCGGAATAACGCATGACGAGCTGGAGGCTGTAATAGCATGGAATACTGAAAAAGTAACTGGGCTTTTGGGACTCCCTCTTAATATAACTTATCTAAACAGGGATTCCGGAATTACAGAAGAAATTCTGGAAAAGGTAGAGCTGGGAATTGAAACAGACGGATCAAGCACCGGATTTTTATATGTTGATAAGGCTGAACTGGAAATTGAATTCAGATATATATTCAGACTGGGTGCTCTGGGAGCGGTCAGCCTGAGAAATTTACTAAGAGGAGTGGTACTGAAAGGTAAAGTTCTTACACTTTATTCAAAATATAAAATAACTTTTCAAATGTCGTTTGAAAACAGGATAGAGAAGAAGGAATACGGCTATGATATTTACTTTACCAAAGAAACAGCAGTGGAAATTGCGGATAAAATAGAACCTAAAGAAGATATGATTATTCTGGAAAGCTTTGAAGGATTTGATGTAATAATAGAAAAAAGCTATGTAAAAGACCGTTACGGAAAAATAGTAGAAGTGGTAGGATAGAAAATAAAGGGGTTGCAGAGAATGGGTTATGGTCTTTTTACTTAAAATAAAGGGGAAATAAAAAGCATATAATGAATTTCTAAGAAATGGGAAAGATTAAAAAAAGTAAAAAATATTAGAATGTACGGCAGGGGTCTGACTGAGGTTTATGTTGTGGTTAAAAAATAACATATATAAATAAGATGGGAAGGAGTAAATATGGAGATAGTAATTTACGGAGCCGGAGTGTTGGCACAGCTGACAAAAGAATCAGTTATTACCTCAGGCAGTAATGTAGCCGGAATGATAGACCCGTTAGGAAATACTGAATATAAGAATCTGAAAGAATTTGACAAGGATTGTGATATTATTATAGATTTTTCACATTTCAGCTCATTGGATGATATTCTTGAGTATGCAGTGAAAAATAAAAAGCCGGTAATCATAGCAACAACAGGACATTCCAAGGAACAGACAGCAGTAATAGAAGAAGCTGCCAAGCATATAGCGGTACTGAAAGCAACTAATACCTCTTTTGGAGTAACAATGGTAAATGAGATACTGTCCTATGCCGCAAAATTACTGAAAGGTTTTGATATCGAACTGATAGAAAAACATCATAACAGAAAGATAGATTCTCCGAGCGGAACTGCCGGAACTATGATTGAAGTAATACAGGCAGGTATCGGTGAAGACAGGGATTTGGTATATGGAAGAGAAGGAAACAGTAAGAGAACCGCAAAAGAAATAGGGGTTCATTCTGTAAGAGCCGGAAATATAGTAGGAGAACACACTGTGATATTCTCCGGAGGCGATGAAATAATAGAGATCAAACATGAAGCCCTTTCAAGGAAGATGTTTGCAGACGGGGCGGTAGCTGCAGGTTTAAAACTTATTAATAAAAAAAGCGGTCTGTATTCAATGAAAGATTTACTTATTGTATAAAACTATGATATAATTAAGTGTATTTTTTTTAATGAATATTCAAGGAGGGCAATAATGACAGAACTGGAAAAATCAAAAGCTATTATTAAGTACATCGCTGATTCAAAAAAAATTACGCCGGTTAAACTTTACACAAACAGTGAAATAAAAAATTCATATGACTGTAAAGTTTTTGGTGAAGGGAAATTTAAAGTAATAATAGGCGACTGGGAAATTGTTCAAAAAATAATAGATGAAAACAATATTACAGATTATCATTTAGAAAATGACAGAAGAAATTCGGGAGTACCAATGGCGGATATAAAAAATGTAAATGCCAGAATAGAACCCGGGGCAATAATAAGAGATAAAGTAAGTATAGCAGATAAAGCAGTTATTATGATGGGAGCTGTTATAAACATAGGAGCCGAAATTGGTGAGGGGACTATGATTGATATGAATGCGGTACTTGGCGGAAGAGCAAAAATTGGTAAAAACTGCCACATTGGAGCAGGAACGGTTATAGCAGGTGTAATAGAGCCGCCTTCGGCAGATCCTGTAGTTATAGAGGATAATGTAGTCATAGGTGCGAATGCAGTTGTCCTTGAAGGAGTAAGAGTAGGTCACGGATCAGTAGTAGCTGCCGGGGCAGTGGTAACGGAAAATGTTCCTTCAGGAGTGGTAGTAGCCGGAATGCCTGCCAGAGTAATAAAAAATGTAGATGAGAAAACAGCATCTAAAACAGAGATAGTAGAAGAATTAAGAAAATAAAGAGGTATTCTTTATGAAAAAAATATTTTTAATATTATTTATACTGCTGATATTAGGATGCAGCAGCACAAATCCTTATGCGGACATGTATATAAAAACATCAGAGCCTGATATGGTAAGCAATGATAAACTGCCTTTGGCTGATTCGGATATCACCATTATTAATTCAAAAGATACAAAGGAAGATATGGTGGATGTATATGAAAACGGTTACGAGATGATAGGATATTCTTCTTTTAATACCGGTGATTTGTCTGAAAAATATGTAAGGATACAGGCTTTGAATGTAGGAGCGACACTGGTAATATATTCTAAAAAATTCGTATCTCAGGATTCAGAGCTGGAACCTGTTTTCTTAAACGGTTTCTGTTACGGAAGGTACTATTCCGTGAACTGTACAGGTGCAGACTGGCAGTATGTACTGAAAAGCAGATATGACTATCTTGCTACATTTTGGATAAAAACGAAATTAAGCGGTTTAGGAATATTAGTACGTGATATAAGTCAGGAAAAGAGAAAAGAGCTTGGAATAAATTACGGAGTAGAGATTCAGGCAATAAGAAAAGACTCGGAAGCTCGCGATGAACTGGCATTGGGAGATGTTATCATTAAAATCGGAGAAAATGATATTAAAAATAAAAAG
>JAITVW010000282.1 GCA_031285605.1 Fusobacteriales bacterium
AAGGAACAGAGCAGTAATGCAACATTTGTAAATACGGAAGTAACAGAAGCAGGGAAAAAGCTGAATCTTGAAGAACTGGGAATAAATACAGACATTTCAAAAGCACAGATAGTAACAAAAGATGAAGTGACAGAACAGATAGATACAAATCTTCATACAGATTTATTAAATACAACAACAAGACAGCAGTTAGCAGAAGACACAAGAAAAGCAGGTCATGGAATACTGGATATAATAGATTCTGCAGGCAGGGATAATTTAAGATATGAGGAAGCGAGAACAGACAGGTATGCGCAGTATTATATAGAGAAAAATCCACAGATGGCAGAGTTTATGAAAGACCCTGACAGTAAGAGTGCCGCAGAAATAGAACAGCTGACAAAAGATTATATAAAGTATATGACAGGAAAAGATGTAGAAGTTGTATTGGTGGCTACTGGGGATGGTTCAGGTTATATAAGGGGAGACCAAAACGGGGAAGGAAAAAATGATGTATTGTTATTAGTGGTATTAAGCCGATATTTTAGACACATTTTTCTTGTCTACTTCTTTTATTTCTAAATATTTTTTGAAAGGATAATGTCATTAATTTGATGTTATCCTTTTCTTTCTTTAGTGTAGTGAAATAATCAAAAAAGTTGCATAAGAAGAAATTCAACAGTATTATGTTTTTGTGGAAACTAATATGAAAAGAATTTTACTTATGAAAAGTAAATATATAGGATTTTGATTAAATATAAAAAAGATAAATGTAAAAAAAACATATATTTTAGATAATATATACTATATTGAAGCTGACAGACATGATAAAAGACCAGTTTATTGTGAACGAGCCATGAATATAAAAGCTTAAGTTATTTATTAATAAAGAGAATATCTGAAAAAAGATCTTAACAGACAAGAAAAATATGTCCAAGTTATTGACATAAGTCCAAAGTAAATTTTTTTGGAAATTTGAAATAAAAATAGAAAAATTAAATAAAGAAACAAAAACCAACAAAAATGAAAACAGTAAAAAGTCTTTATTTATTTGTATTTTTAGCGGAGAAAATTTTTTTTAGAATAGCTATTGACAAAATAAAAAAATAGGTTATAATTATAGCGAACAAAATAAAACATTTTAAAACATTTTGAAACAAAAAGGAGGGAAACTTATGAAAGACCAGAGAATAGAGGTGATATTAAGCAAGGTAAAGGAAAAAGGTATAGTATCAACTCTGGAATTAACAGAAGAACTGAATGTAACCGAGATGACAATAAGGCGTGATCTAAAATACCTTGAAGATAAAAAACTGCTTATCAGAATTCACGGAGGAGCAAAAAGCATACAGAAAATTCAGCAGGAAAAACTTTATGATGACAGAAAAGTAAAGTATATGCAAGAAAAAGAATACATTGCAAAAATAGCAGCTTCTTATATACAGGACGGTGCAACAGTATTCATAGCACCGGGAACAACAACAGAAAGGATTCCTGAATTTATAAAGGCAAAAAATGTGACAGTGGTAACTAATTCTTATTCTGTAATGGTAAAGTATTCTCATCTGGACTTAGATTTCATTGTAACAGGCGGAAGGCTGAGAAAAAAAACAGAAGCGATTATTCCTGACTATTTTCTGGATTCTATAAGTAAAATAAATGTGGATAAATGTTTTATAGGGGCAAACGGCGTAAGCGGAAACAAAGTAACAATATCCAATTATGACGAGGGTCTGATACAGCAGATAGTGTTGGAAAATGCAAAGGAAAGATTCCTGCTTCTGGACAGTTCAAAGTTTAACAGGGAAGCTTTTTATTCATTTTTCAAGGTGGAAGACCTTGACGGAATAATAACAGACAGGAATTTGAAGCAGGATATAATGAAAGAATACAAAAAAATAACAAAAATAATAAATATATAGCGGAGGTAAAGAAATGAAAAAGGTAATAGTAGCCTGCGGAGGTGCAGTAGCAACATCGACTGTGGCGGCAAACAAAATCAAACAATTATGTGAGGAAAACGGAATAGCCATAGATTTGGTTCAGTGCAGAATAAACGAAATAGAATCTTATGCTGACGGTGCGGCATTAATAGCAACTACTTCAAAATTTTCAAAAGATATGGGGAGTGTTCCTGTTATCCATGTAATGGGATTTATTTCAGGAATAAATCAGGATGCATTAAAGGCGAAAATACTTGAAATATTAAAATAGACAGGAGAGTGGTCAGGATAGAAATGAATTTTTACGGGGATCTCATTTATTTGAACAGGGATTTTTCCGACAGAGAAGAAATGTTTAATGAAATTGGAACAGTATTAATAGAAAAAGGAATGGTAAAGCCGGGTTATATTGAAGAGATAATGAAAAGGGAGGAGAGTTTTCCTACAGGAATTGATCTCGGATATATGCAGGTGGCAATGCCGCATGTGGAAGCAAAGCATGTGAATGATAATGCGATGTTTGTGGTGACTACCAAAAAAGGAGTAGAATTCGAGAATGCCGAAGATGACGGAATAGTGAATTCCAAGATTATATTCGGACTTATTGTAAAGGATTCTGAAAAACATCTGGATTTTTTGATGAAATTAGTGGATTTATACCAAAAAGAAGATGTTTTGAAAAAAATATATGATTCCAGTGATGTAGAAGAAGTAATGACAATACTGAAACAAAATTTAATTTAATAATAAACCAGGAGGAATAATATGGATAACTTTTTGAATATGATAACACCGCCAATACAGTACATATTGGATTTAGGAGCGGCAGTAATGCTCCCGCTGGTAATAATTATTTTTGCATTATGTTTGGGATTAAAACTGGGGAAGGCTTTTAATGCCGGGCTTATGATAGGAATAGGGTTTATTGGTATAGGAATAGTAATTACACTGATGAGAGATACATTAGGACCTGCTGCAGAGCAGATGGCACAGAATTTTGGTCTGAATCTTACTGTAATTGATCTTGGATGGCCGGGAACTTCACCAATGACATGGGCATCAAAAATAGCAATAGTAGCAATCCCGGTGGCAATTTTAGTAAATCTTATTATGCTTGCTCTAAAAATGACAAGAGTAGTAAACGTGGATATTTGGAATATCTGGCATATGACTTTTACAGGGGCATTGGTACATATAGTTACGGGAAATTACTGGCTCGGAATACTGGGAGTAGTAGTGCATGCCGTGTTTTCATATAAGTACGGGGATTGGTTCCAGTATGATACAAGAGATTATTTTGGACTGGAAGGAATTGCCGTACCACACGGGACATCAGCTTACTGTGCACCATTTGCAGTAATAGTGGATGCTGTTCTTGATAAAATACCGGGAATAAATAAAATAGACATTGATACTGAGAAGCTTGAGAAAAAATTAGGGGCATTCGGACAGCCTATAATAGTAGGGTTTATATTGGGATTAATAGTGGGAATTCTTGCAGGATACGGACCAAGACAAGTATTGCAGCTTTCAATTTCAGTTTCTGCGGTTATGTATCTGATGCCAAAAGTAATAAAGCCTATTATGGAAGGTTTATTACCTATATCAGAAGCTGCAAGAGAAAAATTATCTGCAAAATTCGGCGGGGGAGAATTTCTTATCGGACTTGATCCGGCATTATTGCTGGGAGATGCAAATGTAATTTCTGCAGGACTGCTGTTTATCCCGTTAACGGTAATAATAGCTGCAATAGGATCAATAACATTTGGTAACAGAGTACTGCCTTTCGGAGATCTGGCAACAATTGGATTTTTTATAGCTATGGCTGTGGCAATTCATCACGGGAATATTTTCAGAACGCTGATATCAGGTTCATTCATTATGTTTATTACAATATGGATATCTAACCAGACAGTGGAATTACAGACAATACTTGCAAAAAATGCAAATATGCTCGGAGGAAAAGATTTGGTAGGGTCGCTGGATCAGGGCGGATCACCGATTACATATCTGATGGTACAGATTTTCCAAAGAACAAATATAGTAGGATTATTGATAATAGCAGTAATATATTTTATAGGAATAGCAATGACATACAGAAGATATAAAATACTTCAGAAACAGGAAAAAGCAGAATTAAAAGGGGCAAAAGCTTAATTAAATAAACTAAGCAGACAAGAGCTGTATCAAAATAGATTTTATAAATTAATGCCGGGTATTATAAATTATCTGTTTTACGTTACCGGTATGATGTATAAAAAGTAACTCTATTTTGATACAGCCTGTTGAATTTATATACCAGAATAGGAGAGTGACATAATTTGAAAGCATTAGCAGTATTGGAAAATGAAAAACTCGGGGTAATTGATTTGGAGAAACCGGAATATACAACCGGTGATGATGTATTGGTAAAAGTAGTGTATTCAGGACTTTGCGGTTCGGATTTTCCGAGAATGTTTGAGCATCAGGCAAAATTTTTTCCGGTAGTTTTGGGTCATGAGTTTTCAGGGATAGTAGAAAAAGTTGGTGAAAAAGTTCATAAACTGGCAGTCGGGGATAAAGTAAGCTGTATTCCGTTAAAACCTTGTTTTAAATGTGAAGCATGCAATGAAGGAAATTATTCTTTATGTAAAAATTATGGATTTATCGGTTCGAGGGAAAACGGCGGAATGGAAGAATATGTAAAAATACCTGAGATAAATCTTCAAAAACTTCCGGAAAAATTTGAACTGCTCCAAGGAGCATTTTTTGAGCCGATAACAGTGGTACTGCATGGACTTGGTCTTTTGAATAAAGAGGTGAAAGGAAAAAAAGTAGGGATTATCGGAG
>JAITVW010000310.1 GCA_031285605.1 Fusobacteriales bacterium
CTGTATTATCGAGTGTTAATTTAAAATCATTCATTACATAGTCATTATATCCGGTTCCCATAAAATCAAAGAAACCTGTAGTTATGTCGGTAAGACCTGCAAAAGCCGTTATACTTGCAGTTCCTCCGAGGGAGTCTATATACATAATATTTGACCCTGCATCCATATTGGCAGTCATATTATGTGCATTACTAAATGCTCCTTTTATTGCTGTTGCTACGGTAGAAATATCCGCAAGACTGCCAACTTTTGCATAAAGCAGCATTCCCCCTGATTCCACTTTTAAAGACGAAGGAACTGTTATATCGTATTTTCCCGTTACTGTCCCACCACTGTTAACATGATTATAGAAGGCTAATCCTCCTGCCTTTGCTGTAATTATATTTGATCCTGACAGATTAATTGTGGAGTTATCACCGGAATACAAAGCTATTCCTCCGTTTTGTGCTGTTATATTTCCGTCAGTTATATTTGTAACTGAAGTATTTCCTTCGGAATACGCCCCTATTGAGTTTTCTGCTCCGGATATTATTTGTCCGCCGGACATTGTGAATGTTCCTGTGTTATATACACCAAGTGAGTCTTTTCCGCTGACTGTTATTGATCCACTGTTTTCTCCTGTAGAAACGGTTCCTGCGGATGCTCCGAATACTGAAATTCCCTGTGATTTCATTCCGTTTATAGTTATTGATCCGCTGTTTAAAGCATGTCCGCCGTTCATTGATAAAAGAGCAGTTGCTTGTTGAAGATTACTTCCTATTGTAATTCCGGCTTTATTATTTACATATGTTAATTTACCGCCAAGACTATTTTTGTCATTGGCAAGCATTACAATATTGTCTGTTGCTGTATTAACAACATTAGTATTATCAATAGTTATATTTTTGTTCAGAGCTACACCGTATTTATCATTTCGTATTAAAACACTGTTTTGGGCGTTATCTCCAAATCCCAGACTCTGTATATGTGTATTGTTTAATTCTATTTCACCTGTTGTTGTTGTAACAAAATTTTCATTTCTTAAAATTCCTACTCCTTTTGTTCCGTCAACTAAAATTCTCAGGTTTCTTATATTTCCGATTATATCAGAACTGTTTGAAGCTGCGAGACCTTGTACTCCTGCAACTAATGTTGATCCTGTTATTCTTTTGGAAAGTGAAATTCCTACATTTTCTGTCCCGGCTACTTTTATTACACCGCCTGATCCGTCTATCAGGGTTTCGTCAAAATATTTAGTTCCATTTGTCTGATTGTCAAATACTGTAGGAACTCTTAATCCATAATTATGCTGTCCGTTTACATCAATATTTCCTATTCCCACATAAATTGTCAGCGGTCTTTCGGCAGCGCTGTAAGAATACTGTGCAAAATCTATTCCTATACTGTCTTCACTATTTATTATTATTTTCCAGTGTTGACTCTTCCAGCGGTTTTCTGCTTGTACTTGTGTATGCGTATCGTTCTATCATAGCAGTCATTCCAAAAAGATTTTTTCCGCTTTTTAATGTAATAACTCCGTTATTTATTGCTTTTGCAGGAAGTGCATCATAAGACTGATACTCTATACCCACTGTCATATGTCCGTCTGTTCTTCCATATAAATCTATATTTGATCCTGCAGTTATTTCAAAAACAGTATTCAGGGTTTTTGCCCCGTAAGCATGATTTACACTTACAAATCTTGTAGTATTTGGTGAACTTACAGTAGTTTCATTTCTGAACTCCCAATTTCCGCTTATTGTATAGGATCCTGCCAATGCATTCAAAAATGTATGTTTGTAATTACTGGTAACAGTACCTGCAGCCTGTGTTCCGCTGCTGCTTGTCGAATCATTATATCCGTTCCAGTTAAAACCGACACCTGAAATATCAAAATTGGTATCTCTTACTTTAACAACTGTTGTTCCTCCACCTACAGGATTGGCAGAAGCATTTCCCAAAATATTATTTTCTACATTTACTCCTAACGCTGCACCTTGTGAAAATCCGGTTGATATTTTGTCCAATGCCGGAGGAGTGAAAGTTGTCGGAATTGCAATTACAGGATTTACAGGATTAAAACCACTGACAACCACTGTACTGATAGACGGCGATGTTATTGTTACCGGTAATGGTGTAGTCGGTGCGACTATTGTCGGTATCGAGAATGACACCAGCGGCGGTAATATCGGAGTTATTGCACTTACTGCGGGGCTGGCAGGAGATATTGGTGTCACCATAGGCATTGAAGGTTTTGATACCCCCAGTGATATCGGCTGTCTGCCCGGCTCTCTTACCTGTACTGTTACACCAAGATCTATTTCTTTCGGCTGCTGTAATTGTTGATGTGGTTTTCCCATTAACCCGTTTATACTTCCGCTTGTCATTACATAATTTCCGTCAGCATCATAGTATCCTGAAACTTTTGAATGATAGGCTGCGTTTTCTTTAGTATTATCTCTTCCCTCACTGTATTCATCATAAAATCCTGTGAAAAATATCTGCCATTCCAGATATTCAGGCTTTACTATATAATCTCCCTGTAAATACAAATCCTTTAATTCTTTATTTTTTGACTTGAGTATTTTTTCAATTATTTGATAATTTTTTTCATTACTCTTCCCTTGCACTGTATTCTTTATTATTTTAGTATACATTTTTTCTGTTTTTAGTGCAGGAGCTCCTGTATTTGCTGCATAAGACGGTAATATTGCATTCATTGCCAGAAATGACATTAATAATTTTTTATTTTTTTTCATTGTTCCCTCCATGTTAATATATATGATTTTCTATTTTGTACTGCTTGATTTTAAAAAAGCAGATTTCTTATTTTCTGTATTCAGTGTTTTTTATTTCTATATTTGTTAATAAATACAGAATATTTTTTTATTTTCTTCCTTTCAAATAAGTACTGAAAACTTAAAGAAATGTTACATATTGATATTTTTAGATATAGTAACGTAAATATTATACTAAATTTTATTTTTATAGTCAATTTTAATATAAATAAACTTATTCTCTCATTTTTTAAAAAATAATTATTTATGAATATTGGAATTAATTTTTTAATTAATGAAAGGCATTAAATACATTAAATATATTTTTATTTTAATTTTTTTAGATTTATATTATTTTCTTTTAGAGAGAAGCCATTAAAAAAACAGGGAAAATCCCTGTTAATTATGATATTTATTAATTTTTTGATTTAAAACATTTACTATTTTGGTCCGTTTAGCAGCTCATCAATAAGTTCTTTCACAGACATCATTTTGTTAACTCTGTATCCGTTTGCTCCTGAAAAGAACAAGCCTGTTTTAAGTCTTCCAAGATATGAATCCCCAAGACTGTCAGCTATACAGTAACCGACTTTTCTGGCACCTTCTCCTCTGTTACAAGGGAAAATACAATTACTGATACATTTTATAGGTGTTTCTCCCGGTTTTAGGTTTTCTGTAAGGTGTGATCTTATTGCACGCCCGGGATATCCTACAGGAGAGCTTACTATTACCATATCTTCTTCTTTTGAATTAATAAGCATCTGCTTAAATTCATCACTGGCATCACATTCCGGAGTAGCTATAAATCTAGTACCCAGCTGAACTGCATCAGCTCCGAGAGCCATCATTTTTTCTATATCATCTTTGTCAAATATTCCTCCTGCAGCTATTACAGGAAAGTCTCCAAGCTTGTCTCTTTCGGCTGCTACCTGTGGAAGAACAGCTTCCAGCTGATGTTCAGACGAAAATAACTCGTCTTTTTTTGCTCCTTGGTGTCCGCCGCTCCTAGGCCCTTCTACAATAACTGCATCAGGAAGACGCCCGGCAGACTGCTTCCATTTTTTGGCTATAATTCTCAAAGCTCTGTCGGATGAAACTATAGGAATAATGGCAACATCAGGATTATCTGTCACAAGGGAAGGAAGATCAAGCGGAAGTCCTGCACCTGTAACTATTATATCAGCACCGGCTTTTACGGCATCTTTCACTACTCTCTGATAATCATTAATAGCATGTAAAATATTACAAGCCAGCGGTTTGTCACCGCATATCTTTCTTGCGTTTTTAAAAATTTCTTCAAGGGCTCTTGCAGAATAAGTATTCACAGTATCAAACGGTCTCCCGTCAATCTGTTTATCAATAAACTGCATGTTTTTGTAATAGCCGCTGCATATTGCGCTGATAGTACCAAGTCCTCCAAGTGAAGAAACAGTGCCGGCCAGCTGATCCCAGCTCACCCCTACTCCCATACCGCCCTGAATAACAGGGATATCTATATTGTATTTTCCTATACGAATTCCTTTCATTTTTCCTCCTGTTCAAAATAATTTTTCGGATAACCTAAATAAAAGGCGGAGCCCTTACAATCCTTATCTGTGTCAGTTCAAGAGAATAAAAATTCTTTTTAGACAGTATTATAAGTCTTGATAATTTTACCAGTTCCAAAAGTCTTCTTATATATTTAATCAAAAAAAACGAAGGAAAATAAAAATGATTCACAAAATGAAAATCATCAAGCTTTTCTAAAATAAATCCGGCATGTCTGTCATCAATAAGCATAATTTTTTTACCGCCAAGGACGTGGTTTTTTTTAATTAAATCAGTAATTTTGTTTGTCTTTTCAGAAAGCCAGTTTTGTTTCTCGGAAACTGCAAAATCTATATTTTTTACATATTCATCAAAATATGAATATGCCTGTCTTGATAAAGTTTTTATATTGGAATTTTCAAATTTTTCGTTTATATAATTCAGGCTGCCGTCAAAATAAGAAGACGCCTGTTTGGAAAAAGCCCTTATGTTTTTATTGAGGCTGAAATCAAAATTAAAATTATTAAACCAGCCCTGACTTTCAGCAAGAAAAATATCTATATTTTTTATCCGGTCGTCAAAATAAGAATGTGCCTGCTTAGAAAAAAACTTTACATTCTTATTTATAATATTAGTAAAATTAAACTGAAACCGGACATTAAATTTTATCATTGCGGATCAATATTCCTTTTATAAATTTATATGCAAAAAACATTATGGCTGAAAATTTATCTTATTGTACGACTTTAGAGCTTAAAAGTCAAATATAAATATATTTTCAATTATATAATTTGTAAATAGACTGGTATGATTACAGGAATATAAAAACATTATAGTAAGAGATACAAAAAATAGTCGAAAAATAATATTTTTTTGTATTTATATTGTTTTAATAATGAATAAATACGCAATAAAAGAGTAGTTTTCTGTATATATACAGAGTCTTTTTTTAATTTCGGTATAAAATGATTATTAACTTACTTTTTATAAGGTAATTTTTGGTAAAAAGTACTTTTTTTTATATATAATATACTCTTTTTATGGTATTTACATTTTAACGGTAAAAATATAAAATATATTATAAGAAATGTGACTTAGGGGGGAGGGAAGTGATATTTATAAAAGTTCAAAAAGCATTTAAAATTCTGGGTAAAAAATGGTCAGGTCTGGTATTATACACATTATTGGAAGATCCTATGAGATTTACTGATATAAGAAAAAATATTCCCGAATTAAGCGACAGAGTATTGGCAGATCGCTTAAGAGAGCTGGAACAGCTTCAGCTTGTGAAGAGAAATGTGTATACCAGAATTCCGGTAAAAGTAGAGTATGAACTAACCAGAAAAGGAAAAGAACTTGAAAAATCAATGAGAGAAATTGAAATATGGGCAGAGGATAATCTGTGATCAGGTATGTTTGTACAGATTATTATCTGTCTGTTTCTTTCGTAAGATAGAAAAACTTGATTTATATGTCAATAAGTGTGCTCAAAAAAACATTCAATACAAGATGAGAACTTCAATTGAATTAGTTTTTTGAGTATATTAAATTTTTTTTGGGATTTCATAGAAAAACAGATCCCTTGTGGAAAGGGATCTGCTCTTTTACTATTATCAACTAGATTCTATTAATAATAAACTTTTCAATGAGCTCAGCCACAGCTCCTTTGTTATTATCTGCCTTAGTTACATAACGGGCAGCTTTTTTGGCATCATCGACAGCATTGCTTACAGCTACAGATAATCCTGCGGTTTTTAACATGGAAATATCATTATAGTTATCACCGACTGCAATAGTGTCTTTAATATCAATTCCCAAAATTTCAGCCAAAGACCGTAAACCATTGCCTTTGTCGATTCCTATGGAATTAAACTCCATGTAGCGGTTCGATGAATAGCTTATAGTACAGTTTTCAGTGAGATTCTTCATTGGTTCCTCAAGACTCATAAGATACGGAACATCAGGATTCTGAAAAAGAATCTTGTAAATCTTTTCATTTTTCAAAAAATCAACGGAATTTTCATCCACATATACACGACTTCCGTTATAGCCGTCCATCTTTTCCTTTTCATACTGGTTTACATTAAAAACATAAACTGTATTTTTAGTGTAAACATGCTGACAGACGTTTTTAGTAAGCCCGAAATCAAATATCTCTTTCATAATATTATAATCCAGACCGTTTGACCGAAGCAGTGTGTTTCCTTTATTTTCAGTAATAATAGCTCCATTATAGGAAATTACATACTCTCCGGGGAGATCATGTAATCCCAGCAGGGCAAGTTCATTCTGAATGGAAGTGTAACCGCGTCCTGTGGCAGGAACAAACTTTATACCGTATTTCTCTTTGGCAAGCTTGATCATTTTGAGGTTATTTTCACTGATTTCATGATTATCATTTAGTAAGGTTTCGTCCATATCACTTACAATAAGCTTATATCCCATTTTGAATCTCCTTTTTTCTTTTATTTACAATTTGTAATTTGTGTAACATTTAAGATAAGTATTCAGTAATAATTTTAACATATTTTGTTTTAAAGAACCACCGTTTAATATAATAAAATTGTAAATATGAAAAAGTATCCGGGATATGTGATTATATCTTATCCTTTTCATCAATGTTTATTTGTTCTGTAATAAAAGGAATTACTTCATCAGGCTTAATGTTCAGAACATATGCAAATTCTTCATGAAGCTTTTTTTCTGCTTCCTTCATAAAATATCGGTCAACTGTATGCATTTTTTTACCTTGGTTTAACAGTGACTGATGATAAATATGAAGAGTTTTTATCAGTATGATCAGTTCTTCTCTGTCTTCTCCCAATAAAACTTTTTCGTAATATTCTTTTCGTTGGTCTTTGTCCTGAATCCAGACGGCATTTTCATCAGGAATAGTTTTGATTAAAGAATATATTTGATCTGCTGACAGAATACGATGCATTTTTGACAGTGCATTATTGCTGTTTACAGGGATGAAAACCATGGATTTATCGCGGTAAACAGGTTTTAGAGCATAGCACGCAGTATGATTTCCGCCGAAATCTTTCTCTGAAATCCCTACGATTTTACACACACCATGTGTATTGTACAAAACGGTATCATTAATTTTATACATTATGTACCAGCTCCTTTCATTTATATGATGGTATCTTAAATAAAATAAAAACATGCGGCTTACTATAACTGGGCTTATGTTTCTCCAGAGCAAACTACACGTTATATTTATATTTTACCATATTTTTACAAAACTAGTAAATAAAAAAATTTTAATTGATTATTTTATAATTAAGAAGCATAAAGAGCTTCTTCAATTATTGCAGTTATAGTTACACCCCTCTTTTTCAAGAGAGAATAAATACATCAGGCGGTGTAAAGAAGCATGAAACGACAGATACGGAGAAAAGAGAGAGTTTTCCGGCCTCTGTAATAATTTTGCAGAAGCCGTATAAATAATATTATGGATGGGAAGTAAAGACTTTTAATTTGTTGCTGATAAATTCAATAACAACATCTTCGTTTTCTCCTTCTTCACCGTCAATGCTTACATTAATATCTTTCTTGATCTTTTTTATTTCGCATTTTTTTGCGGTAAGGGTTCTTACAAAGTTATTATTAACCAGATTATTATTCATCAGGTCAAAAATTATGGTAGAAAGATCTATTGCAGATTTTGTTTCTTTTATAATGATAATATTCATAAGTCCATCTGACATATTTGCTGAATTATCAAGTTTGTCAAAGCCTCCTGCACCCTCTCCGTTTATTATCATATATAAAATAGCTTTTTCTTCTATTTCTGTATTATCATCCAGTTTCATGTTTAACCTGAATCTTTTTATATTAATCAATTCATTAATCCCATTAACAAAATATGCAAGTTTTCCTATGTTTTTCTTCATATTTTTATCAGTAGAATAGGAAGCCTTTGTAAAAAGTCCTCCGGCATATGAAGAAAGAAATATGGTTTTTCCGTTTATAAGACCAAAATCTACATTTTGGGTTTCACCTTTGATAATATTTTCTATCCAGTCGTCGATATTTTCGCCTAAATGAAGACATCTTGCGAAGTCATTGCATGTTCCCAGAGGGAATATGCCTATTTCAGGGAGTTTTATACCGGCATTACAGAGCTGTGTAATAGTGCGTCCCAGAGTTCCGTCCCCTCCCGAAAGTATAAGTGTGTCGAATTTATGATTTTTTATAATATCAATAAGGCGGTTGTACTTTTTATCTATACTGTACAGAGTAAGTGAAATATTATTTTTTAGAAATTTTCTGGTTATTTTGTCAAAATTCTCCAGTATGACTCTGCTGTTACCTGAATTCGGATTATAAATCAGCAATGCTTTTTTCATGGAAATCACCCCCGGTGGTATAGTATTTTATATTTAATATTATAACATATTCTAAACATAAAAGGAAAAATGCTTTCAAAAACAAAATATCAGGTGCATAGAAAATATAGAGAACAAAATATGTACACTAATTTAAGAATATGGTATAATTAAATTGGATGTTTTAAAAATATTATAATTGTGGAGGAACTAATATATGAAAAAAGTTAAGTTAATTTCATTAATGTCTGTAATAGTACTATTGAGTTCTTGTAATTCTATTACATCGACATTTAATACAGCAAGTACGACGTCTACTATACCTATGGTAATGAATGACCTGAAAATGGAAGTAGCTAAAAACGTTAATACAATAACTGAGCTGTATGCTGCAGGAAAGAGTAAAGTAGGATCAGAAGGAGAAGAAATAGCAAGAAATAAAGCCGAAGTTCTTGCCAAAGATGCATTAAGAAAGTCAATCCGTTCAGAAGCTTATAAGGATATAAGACAAAAACTGGATGTTGCCAATCTGAAAACAGGAGATTTCAGTGATTACAGCGTTAATAATTATGCAAACGAAATAGCGGTAAAACTTCTGAATGAATCTGAGAAAAGAGCGGAATTTCAGACAGGAAATACTGAAATCGGAGTTATCTATGTATTATCAAAAGACAGAGTAAAAGAAGAAACTGATGATTTTTTTCAGGAAAAGCTTCAAAGTGAGATTGACAGGCTTCAAAATATAAAAACAACAAATTAAGTTGACATTTTTCAATTTTTGTCATAAAATAATATTATAATGATTACAATTTTAAAATTATTTTAGGAGGAAA
>JAITVW010000320.1 GCA_031285605.1 Fusobacteriales bacterium
GTCATATGACGGCTATCACCATCATTTTGCTTTTAACCACTGGGATTCCAGAATTTCAAAACCGGGGGATAATGAAAGTACAGGACTTGAAATTATTGAATATGAAGTAGATAAAGAAAAATACGAGCATATAAAAAATAATGCGGAAAAAAATCTAAAGTATCCTGATTTAGAAATAAGGGATGGATATTTTATTATTAACGATTTGAATAATGTAAAACTTATAATTAATAATAAGAATTAAATATAGAAAAAAGCCGGATTTAGAAAAATGAACCGGCTTTTTAATTTATTGGAGTATATCAGAAAAAATACTGAGAAATGAGAAATTTTAAGTATGTTTTTTTCTTGACAAGTGTAAAATATTACTGTTATTATATAAAAATAAAGTGATTAACAGGTAAAGAACAACGGGGATTTGATCTAAGAAAAATGTAATATAAAATGAATTAACGGACTATACATAAACATAGCAAATGATAATATTATTTTCTTATTACCTCTTGACAAACTGCTTTTTTAACCTTATAATCTTATATATCATTTATATATATACTTAACTATACTATTTATGAAAAATTTATATAGTTAAATATTTTATATTTATGTTTGAAAAAATATAATAAAGCTTATATTTAGACAGCTTTGACATTAAAACAGAGAAGGACTTTAAGTTTATATTAATAAAATAAATTTTTGGAGGATAAAATAAGAATGGGACTAAGTTTAACTTACAAAATATTAGGTCAAAATTTATTAAAAGGTGAATTGAGGCCGGGAGAAGAAATCTGTGTTAAGGTTCATCAGACTCTGACACAGGATTCTACAGGAACTATGGCTTACCTGCAGCTGAATGCTATGAATGCAGATAAGGTAAAGACAGAAGTATCAGTAGCGTATATTGATCATAATATGCTTCAGGCAAGTTTTGAGAATGCCGATGATCATGAGTTTATAAAAACTTCGGCAGCAAAACACGGAATAATCTTTTCCAAACCTGGTAACGGGATATGCCACAGACTTCATCTGGAAAAATTCGGAAAACCCGGAAAAATATTAATAGGTTCAGACAGTCATACACCTACAGGAGGCGGACTGGGTATGATAGCTGTGGGAGCCGGCGGGCTTGATGTAGCTGTTGGTATGGTCAGAGGTTTATACTATCTGAAAGCTCCGAAAGTTTATAATGTGGAATTGAGAGGAAAGCTGCAGCCGTGGGTTTCTGCCAAAGACATAATACTTCATGTATTAAGAGAGCTTACAGTAAAAGGCGGAGTAGGATATGTAATAGAGTATACAGGCGAGGGTGTAAAATACCTGTCTGTAGATGACAGAGCAACTATTACAAATATGGGCGCAGAGCTGGGAGCAACAACATCAGTATTTGAAAGTAATGAAGAAACACTGGATTTCTTGAAGAAGCAGGGACGTGAGGAAGACTATGTACCGCTTTCTGCAGATTCTGACGCAGAATATGACGAAAAATTAGTGGTGAATCTTGATGAGCTTGTACCGCTTGCGGCATTTCCGCATAGTCCGGACAATGTACATGAAATACCCGAAAGTGAAAAAATAAAAGTTGATCAGATAGCAATAGGTTCTTGTACGAATTCATCATATTCAGATTTTATGAAACTTGCAAAAATACTGGAAGGAAAAAAGGTACATCCTGACGTGAGCCTTGTTTTATCACCGGGCTCAAGCAATATATTGAATATGATATCTGAAAACGGTGCATTAGCTGCTTTGATAGCGGCAGGAGCAAGAGTGCTGGAAGCGTCATGCGGTCCGTGTATAGGTATGGGGCAGGCACCAAAATCCGAAGGAATCTCACTAAGAACTTTTAACAGAAACTTTAAAGGAAGATGCGGAACTATGAATGCCGAAGTTTATCTTGTAAGTACGGAAACAGCAGCAGTGTCGTCAATAACAGGATATTTTACTGATCCGAGAACTTTTGGTGATGAGATAAAAGTGGAGTTTCCTGAAAAATATGCATTATATGATAATTACTATATATATCCGCCTGAATCAGACGAAGACAGAAGAAATACAGAGATAATAATGGGACCAAACATAAAGCCGTTTCCGATAAATAAACCTCTTGAGGATGAATTTATCAGAAAAGTAATATTGAAAACAAAGGACAATATCACAACAGATGACATCTGCCCTTCTAATGCAAAACTTCTGCCTTTTAGATCAAATATACCAAAATTATCTGAATATTGTTTTAACACAATAATACCAGATTTTAAAGAGAGAGCAGAAAAGAATAACGGCGGTATTGTAATAGGCGGAGATAACTATGGTCAGGGTTCGAGCAGGGAACATGCAGCTTTGCTTCCGCTGTATTTAGGAATAAAAGCAGTAATTGCTAAATCTTTCGCCAGAATACACAAGGCTAATCTTGTAAATGCAGGAATTATACCGTTGGAGTTTATCAACGCAGATGACTATGATAAGATTGATGAATATGATGAACTGGAATTCAAGGATACAAAATCATCTTTGAAAACAGGAATATTTAAAATACTGAACAAAACAAAAAATATAGAATTTGAAGCCGGATTTACAGGTTCCGAAAGAGAAAATAAAATACTGGAATATGGCGGATATCTGAACTTTGCCACAAGTTCTGAATTCTAATACATACAAAAAAGGAGGAATTATGAGAAAAGTAACTCTCATTCCGGGAGATGGAATCGGTCCGGAAATATCAAAAAGTGTAACGGATATATTTGAAGCAGCCGGTGTAGAAGTGGAATTTGAAACAGAAAACGCCGGAGAAAAAGTTTATAATGAAACAGGGGAGCTTATCCCTGAATCATTATATAAAAGTATAGAAAAAAACAAAGTTGCTTTGAAAGGACCAATAACAACACCGATAGGCAAAGGATTCAGAAGTATAAATGTATATCTAAGAAAAAAATATGATTTATATTCTAATATAAGACCGATAAAAACTCTTCCGGGAATCAAAACAAGATATGAGAATATAGATCTGGTTATATTCCGGGAAAACACCGAGGGACTATATATTGGTGAGGAAAAATTTGAAAATGAAGAACAGACATCGGCAATAGCAATAAAGAGAATTACAAAAAAAGGAAGCTTCAGAATAATAAAAGCTGCTTTTGAATATGCAAAAGCCAATAATCTTAATAAAGTAACCGTGGTTCATAAAGCTAATATACTCAAGATAACTGACGGTTTGTTTTTGGAGACGGCAAGAGAAACAGCAAAAAATTATCCGGGAATAACTGCCGAAGAAGTAATAATAGACAATATGTGCATGCAGCTGGTTATGAACCCTGAAAAATATCAGGTAATAGTAACTATGAATCTGTATGGCGATATACTTTCAGACCTTTGTGCAGGTCTTGTGGGCGGACTCGGGCTTGCTCCGGGTGCAAATATAGGGGAAGAAATTGCTGTTTTTGAAGCAGTACACGGATCGGCGCCTGATATAGCCGGTCAGAATAAGGCTAATCCTTTGGCACTTTTATTTACGTCTATAGATATGTTGAAATATCTTAAAGAAAATGAAAAAGCTGGGCAAATAGAGAGAGCTGTTTTAAGAGTTCTGGAAAAAGCGGAAGTATTAACGGCAGACTTGGGAGGCAGTGCTACAACAGAAGAACTTACTGCAGAAATAATAAAAAATCTATAGTCGGGAGTGATTGAATGGATGACAAATTTTTAGATTCTCTTTCAAAAATTATAAAACAAAATAATGCCATAGAGCCTGAACTATATGATAGATATGATGTAAAACGGGGACTTAGACACAAAAACGGTACCGGAGTTCTTGTGGGACTTACGAAAATAGGTTCTGTCCATGGATATAAAATAGAAGATAATAAAAAGATTCCTGAGGAAGGAAGACTTTATTACAGGGATTACGAGATAAAAAAACTGGCTTCCATATTGAAAGTAGAAGACAGATTTTCATTTGAAAAAACAATGTTTCTGTTATTATTTGGCGAAGTACCTACTTCTGCCGAATTAAATCTTTTTATATCCGGTCTGAACGAATTTCAGAATCTCCCGGAAGAATTTACGGAAAATTTTCTTTTGAGAAAACCCAGCGTTGATCTTATGAATCAGCTGCAAAGGGCAGTTTTGTGTCTTTATACGATAGACGATAATCCTGATGATACATCATTAAATAATCTGATAAGGCAGGCACTAAGCATAATAGGGAAATTTCCGAGCATTTTGACATACAGTTATAATGCTTACAGACACAAACATTTTAATGACAGCCTTGTGATACATAATCCCAGACCTGATTTGAGCATAGCAGAAAATATATTGTACATGTTCAGACATAATAATAATTTTTCACGTATAGAGTCTACTACTCTTGACCTGCTTCTTGTTATTCATGCAGAGCACGGCGGGGGAAATAATTCTACATTTACTTCACATGTTGTTTCTTCAACGGGAACTGATACATATTCAGCTATATCTGCTGCAATAGGATCGCTTAAGGGACCAAAACACGGCGGTGCGAATTCCATGGTTTCAAAAATGATTAATAATATAAAAGAAAATGCAGATTATTCAGATAGAGAAAAATTAAAGGAATATCTGAGAAAAATGCTTAACAATGAGGTATTTGACAAATCAGGGCTTATATACGGAATGGGTCATGCGATATACACTCTTTCTGATCCGAGAGCAGAGCTTCTGAAGGTAAAAGCAGAAGAACTGGCACTTTCAAAGAATAAGACTGAGGAATTTAATCTGTATAAAAATATAGAGGAAATTTCAAAGGAATTATTCAAGGAAATCAGGGGAAATGATTTTGAAATATGTGCAAATGTAGATTTTTATTCAGGTTTTGTATATAAACTCTTAAATATACCGGAAATAATGTTTACACCATTGTTTGCCACTTCAAGAATAGCAAGCTGGAATGCACACAGAATCGAGCAGCTGGTTTTTGATAAAAAAATTATTCGTCCTGCATATAAAGCAATAGATGCGGATGGAAACTTATTATAATTTTTTTGAAAAAAACTATTTAATATTTTAAAATTAAGAATAATAGAATATAATTATCAAAAAGATATAGTCTAAAAAAATGAGCCGTGAGGCTCATTTCTTTCATTGAGATAAAAAGAAAGTAAAGATAGAATTTTTATTGGTATGCATGGCTTTTAATATAAGGAAACTACATAGTAAAACAGAAGATGAGCGTTTAGGAGTGGCATTTCACAAAAAGAAATTATGCTAAAAGTAGTAATAAATATTTTTTTCAAAGAGAAGAAATTCTCTAATTTTTTATTTATTTAAAATTACAGATACTACGAAAAAATTTTTAAAATATAAAAAAACAGAGGCTGTATTTAAAATTTTTCTTTTTGATACAGCCCC
>JAITVW010000044.1 GCA_031285605.1 Fusobacteriales bacterium
CTTCCTCCACTTCCACCTCACAGTGGATAGCTTGTGCTTCTCTAATGGTTGGTCGATATGTACCCCCATAACGGACTTGCACCGTCTAGCTAAATACCATGCCTGGCACACACAAAAAACAGATCTTCAAAAGAAATCTGTTTTTATTTTTTATATTAAAATCTTATTTTACCGCTGATTCTATGCAGAAGTCTATTATTAAAATTTTCATTTTTTTAATGTCTCATACATATTCAAAATATTTAAGATGTAAAAACTAATTTTGAGAACAAATATACTAACATTAAAACAATCAAAACTTTTCCCATTAAGACATTTGCGGTATGCTTAAACTTGTCCTTGTTAAAATTCACTGCACTTCACTCCCTGTTACATTTTCTTACTATGTCCCAATCATATTCCTTTTTGACCCTGTTGTCAATAGTTTTTTTAATAAAATTTACAGCATAAAAAATAACTGCCTTTATACAAGGTATTTTCAGCAGTTATTTTCTAATTTTATACTGGTATTTTATAATAATATCTGTAATTTTAGATATTTATAACAACAGATTTTAATTTTGTCATACTTTCTATGCTGTATCTTATTCCCTGAACTCCTACACCTGATTTTTTTATCCCAAGAAACGGAAAATTATCGGGACCTCTTTGTGTCTTATTATTCATATGTACAGTTCCCACCTCAAGCTTATCGGCTATTTCCAGAGCTCTTGTAGTATCTTTTGTAAAAATAGCAGCCTGAAGACCGTATTCTGATTTATTGTTAATTTCTATTGCTTCATTTTCATCTTTTACCCGTATTATCGGAAGTACAGGTCCAAAAGGCTCCTCCCATGCTATTCTCATATCAAGGGTAACATTATCAAATACTCCCGGCCATATAAGACTGCCTTCTCTTTTAGGATGATTGATAACTTTGGCTCCTTTATTTACGGCATCATCAATCAGTTCTTCCACAAAGTCGGCAGCTTTATTGCTTATCAATGGTGTTATTTCTGCATTATCAAACGGATTACCCACTGACAGACCGTTTACTTTTTTCTCTAATATTTCTGCCAGTTTATCAGCGACTTTTTCTACGGCCAATACTCTCTTTATTGCAGTACATCTCTGACCTGAATAACTGAATGCACCGGCCACGATTTCAGAAGCAGCTTTTTCCAGATCAGCATCTTCAAGAACAATAGCAGCATCCTTTCCGCCAAGTTCAAGCAGAATAGGCTTCATTCCTGAGACTTCTCCTATTTTTTCCCCGACTTCCGTACTTCCTGTAAAATTAATAAAGTTAACATCCGGATGTGCTATAAGATAATCGCCTATTACACTTCCTTTTCCCGTTACACTGTTAAGCACTCCCTTTGGCAGTCCTGCTTCCTCAAAAACCTCTGTAAGCAGCAAACCGCTTATTGCTCCCTGAGTAGGCGGCTTGAATATTACTACATTTCCACCTATAAGAGCAGGGGCTATCTTTGAAGCCGAAAGATTTATCGGATAATTAAACGGTGCTATTGCCAGTACCACACCCATAGGCTCCCTTCTTATTATAGCCAGTTTATTTTTACTGGCTGCTTCAAAAGTATCCCCTTTCATGACCTCACCATGCACTCTTATTCCTTCTTCTGCTGTATATCTTATCAAATCAGCAGTTCTCACTACCTCTGAAACAGCTGATTTCAGATTTTTTGCTACTTCTTCAGCCAGAACCGCACCTATTTTATCTTTTCTTTTTTCCAGTAATTCTGCAGCTTTATAAAGGACTTTTGCCCTTTCCACTATTGGAAACTCTCTCCATGCTTTCATTGCTGCTTTAGCCGCAGCCATGGCATCATCTATTTCTTTATGTGTCATAGCCTGCACTTTTCCTATTTCTTTATTATCAATAGGAGAATAAATTACGATCTGTTCTTTTGATTCTTTCCATTCTCCGTTTATCAAATTTTTATATTCTTTTATTTTTGCCATAATTCCACCTCATTTGTTTTATTCTGAAACTATTTTATCATAAAAATAATTGAAAGTGAAATATTATAATCGTATTGCTGCTATTAATTTTGTATATACTACTATTCTTAGCATACTTTGACAAATATACAAATATTATATAGCTGCCCTGTTAAAACATTCTCTTGGCTTATGATATGCCCTGTACCTTTTTTTCATACAGTTTATTCAGCCATTCCAATATTGAATCATATATCTCATATTTATTTATTTCATTAAGAGATTCATGTCTTCCGTTTTTGTTTTCTACTGTATTTATCTTTCTGTCTATTGATTTCAGTTTATTTTTAAGTTTATTGGCACTTTTTCCCAGACCGGCCGCCATATCTTCTGTACCGTATATTATAAGAAGCTTTGCATTGCTGTTTATTTTTTTTATATTTTTTACAGAATCTCCCATTATTTGCAAAAAACTGTGAAAAAATCCCGGTGTCGCATAAAAACCGCATTTTGAATCCTCGGTATATTTTGCAGTTTCTGCTTCATCTCTGGTAAGCCAGTCATATTCTGTCTTATTGGGTTTAAAATGTTTGTTATATGACTTAAAAGTTTTGTTCAAAAGAGATTTTTTTCTTTTTATGAATATTCCTTCAAAAGCCGTCCATATCTTCCCCAAAAATAGAGAAATACCGTTTATATGCGGATGACCTGAAAGGATAAACTTATCTGTTTCAGAATACTCCTCGGCATATTTCAATGTGAGCACCGAACCAAAGCTGTGCCCTAATATTAAAGGCTCTTCTTTTATAATATTTTTTATGAAAAACTCTATATCTTTTAAAATTGTATATGCATTTTCACCCTTTTCAAAATATACAGGTCTTCCGTCAATGGAAAAATCACCGTGCCCTCTCAGATCGAATATAAAAACATTATATCCGTTATTTGCAAGAAACTCTGAAAATTCACTGTATCTTTCTTTTGTTTCCATCATGCCGTGTATTATCAATATATTCTTTTTTATCTCTGTTCTTTTAGCTTCAAAAAATAAATATGAAATTTCTTTATTATCAAAAGACTTAAAATAAGATTTCAGCATAATACCTCCTGTTTTATTTTTTCTTTTCCTGTATTTTTCTTGCTATATTTACTTTTATCCCGGCAGGTATGAATTTTCCTGCTGTTATTACTGCTCTGTTAAAGAATCCCGGTATTATTACCGCCCTGTTTTTCATAAGTCCTCTGTATCCTGCATATGCCACTTTTTCAGCAGTAACCGGTTTTAATTTACTGAATAGTTTTGATTTGGTAAGCTCCGAACTCTTTTCAAATTCTGTTTCCACAGGTCCGGGACACAAAACAGAAATACACACTCCGGTACTTCTTACTTCATTTCTCAGTGCTTCCGAAAAAGACAGTACAAATGCTTTGCCGGCATAATATACACTCATATAAGGCCCGGGCTGAAAAGCTGCTATTGAGGCCACATTTAATATTTTTCCGGAATTTCTTTCAAGCATTTCCTGTAAAAAATATTTACTTAATTCAACAAGTGCTTTTATATTAAGATTTATCATTTTCTTCTCTTTTTCAATATCAGTTTCATAAAACTCGCCGAATAATCCAAAACCTGCATTATTTATAAGAATATCTACTTTTATGTTACGTTTTTTTATTTCATTATAAAGATACTCTGCACCTGTTTCACTTCCGAGATCACAGGGAATCACGTCTATATTATTTTCAGGATACATTTCTTTTAATTCTGTAAGATTCTTTTCTCTTCTGGCTGTTATCACCAGCCTGTACCCTTTCTCTGCAAATAATCTCGAAAATTCCCGGCCTATTCCGCTGCTTGCACCTGTTATCAGAACTGTTTCCATATTTCACCCCGTTTCAGCTGTTGATTTAATTATACTATTTTTAAAATTTTTTTCCAAATATATTTATCTTTTTAGAATTATATACAGCCGTGACACTTTATTCGGCTTTGACTGAATAATAGCAAGTGCTGCAGTATTCTTTGGCGGTATTGGACCTGTTACTATACCGGCCTTGCATATTGCCATTAAATATAATATACTT
>JAITVW010000063.1 GCA_031285605.1 Fusobacteriales bacterium
AATAATTTTATATCCTTTCAAAGAACCGATAAAAGCAAGAGAAATTCCCATGTTTCCGCTGGTAGGCTCAATAATGGTACTTCCGGATTTTAGTTTACCTTCTTTTTCCGCTTTTTCTATAATTCCCAGTGCAGCTCTGTCTTTTATACTTCCTCCGGGATTAAAGTTTTCTAATTTGAGATAAACATCTGCATGAGAATCTGTATCAAAAATGTTATTGATTTTTACGATCGGAGTATTTCCGATAATATTCAGAAGATTTTCATATAACATACAACACACCTCCTTTTTTTATATTATACAGTAAACCGCTACTGTATGCCGTTAGTTTAGCATTAAATAAAATCTCTGTCAATATAATGGTTATATTTTGTATATGCATGTTTATGTAGGTTTTTCCTGTATAAAAGATTTTTATAAAAGTCCGTAAACATTTAATTATCTTGAAAAACAAGAAATATTATGTTAGAATAATAAAATAATACTCGTATTTGGAGGAATTTTTTTGGACAGAATAGCGGAATTTTTATTAATGGTCGGAGTAGGTGCATTAATTGGCTGGTTTACTAATTATCTGGCAATAAGACTTTTGTTTAGACCATATAATGAAATTAACTTAGTAATTTTTAAGCTACAAGGTTTAATTCCAAAGAGAAGACATGAATTAGCGGTTAATATAGCCGAAGTTATAGAAACAGAATTGATTTCTATAAGGGAGATCGGTGATAAATTAGATACAAGCTCATTTGAATATGGTGATCTGGATGAATTTTTAGACAGACTGGTAAAGGAAAAAATAAAAGCCGAATTATTGGAAAAAAATCCTTTCCTGAAAATGTTTATGAATGATGGAATATTAAATAAAATGAGAGATTATATAAAAAAATTAATTTTAGATAATAAAGATGAATTATTCCAGCTGCTTTTGAAATCAATAGAAAAAAATGTAGACCTGAAAGGGCACATAATAGAAAAAATGGATAATTTTTCCCTTAGGGAAATAGAGGATATTATTATCAAAATTTCAAAGAAAGAACTAAAACATATAGAAATACTCGGAGGAATACTTGGAGGCATTATAGCGGTATTTCAGTATTTAATAATAACTATAATTCGGTAAGGAGATATAAATGGAAGATATTGACAGAATTCTCACTGATAAGGAATTATCAGAAGATAATGTTCAAAAATCTCTTAGACCAAGAACTTTTAACGAATATATCGGACAAAAACTGCTGAAAGAAAAAATGAGCATTTTTATCAGAGCTGCTCAGAGCAGAAATGAAGCTATGGATCATATTTTGTTATATGGTCCTCCCGGATTGGGAAAAACCACTTTGGCAGGTGTTATTGCCAATGAAATGGGAGTAAACCTGAAGATTACCACGGGGCCGGTTTTGGAAAAAGCCGGTGACCTTGCTGCAATACTTACTTCTCTTGAAGAAAATGATATATTATTCATAGATGAAATTCACAGACTGAATACTTCGGTGGAAGAAATTCTTTATCCCGCAATGGAAGACGGAGAGCTGGATATACTAATAGGAAAAGGACCGTCAGCACGAAGTATCAGAATAGAACTCCCGAAATTTACTCTTATAGGTGCCACTACAAAAGCAGGACAGCTTAGTACTCCTTTGAGAGACAGATTTGGAGTAACACATAAGATGGAATATTATAATATCGAAGAATTAAAGGAAATTCTGGTTCGGGGAATAGCTATTCTCGGAATTAAAGCAGAAGAAAACGGGATTGAAGAGATAGCAATGAGAAGCAGAGGGACACCAAGAATTGCCAACAGACTATTGAAAAGAGCAAGAGATTATGCTGAAATCAAGGGCACAGGAGTTCTGAATCAAAAGAGTGTAAAAGGTGTTTTGGATTTACTCGGAATAGATGAAAAAGGACTTGATGAACTGGACAGAAGTATTTTGAAGTCGATAATAGTAAATTATGACGGAGGTCCTGTAGGAATAGAAACACTTTCTCTTCTTCTTGGCGAAGACAAGAGAACTATTGAGGAGGTTTATGAGCCGTATTTGGTAAAAATAGGGTTTATT
This sequence comes from Fusobacteriales bacterium, assembly GCA_031285605.1. Lineage (GTDB taxonomy): Bacteria > Fusobacteriota > Fusobacteriia > Fusobacteriales > Leptotrichiaceae > Sebaldella. The sequence goes on from JAITVW010000063.1 coordinate 2,061, forward strand.
AAGCGAACACAGAGGGGCAGGGTAGTAACAGGCCGCGGCTATGTTCATTTAGGTTTGGAAGAGAGAACTGATCAGACTAAATTATTCTAAGATTTTTGCTGTAAAATATTTATGAACAAGTTATTGAAATAAAGCATAAATATTTTAAGGAAAAATGTTTGAGTTCAAATTTTTAAAAATCTTAAACAATATAGAATAATTTATTCTCATTTTATATTGGAAATAAAGTAAAATCAAAGAAACTGCTGTTATAATATCATAGAAAAACCGAATAAATCATATTCGGAAAGCATTTATTACATTGTCGTTTCTGCAATATAAAATTAGTAACCTGATTTTACAATAAAACCGGCCTGAATAAGACAGATATTTTGGTCTCAACAATAACAGCCGCAAACTAAAATTTTATGCTGATATAATATTTTGCAAAGTCAGAATTCGGTAGAAAGCTGATGTGAACTGCACAAGTGATATTGTGATCTGTGAATGTAAAGTTTATATAAAAAGGAGAAATTTTGCTTACAATAATTATTCGCGATGAAGATTTTACATCAGAAAGCAATGTGGAGATAACAGAGAAGAATGATATAAACCATGTAAAGAATGTTTACAGATATAAAACAGGAGATACAATCAGACTTATAGACGGAAAATTTGAGTATAAAGCAGTAATAGCAGAAATAGGAAATAAAAGAATACTTCTTTGTGTAACCGAGAAGCATGAAGATAAGTACTCACTCAGGGTAGAACTGGATATAGCTCTGGGAATTTTGAAAAATGATAAAATGAATATGACTCTTCAAAAGCTCACAGAAATAGGAATAAATAAGATAATTCCTTTGAAGACTGACAGAGTCGTGGTAAAGCTTTCGGATTCCAAGGAAAAATGGAATACAGTAACAGAAGAAGCATTAAAACAATGCCGTGGTGTAAAAATACCCGAAATAGAAAGAATTTTGACACTGAAAGATATAGAGTTTTCCGCTTATGACAAGGTTTTGTTTGTGTATGAGAACAGTTCTGAAAATAAGCCGGTTTTTACACTTCTTTCGGGTGAAGAAAAAAAAATACTTTATCTGATAGGTCCCGAAGGCGGTTTTACAGAAGAGGAAGCTGAATATATCAGGGAACAGGGAGCTTTGGAAATAAGTCTCGGAAAAAGAATATACAGGGCAGAAACAGCGGCTATAGTCACAGGAGGGATATTAGCAGATGTCTATAAATAAAAAAGTCGCATTTTATACATTAGGCTGTAAAGTAAACCAGTATGAAACAGAAATCATAAAGAAAGATTTTCTGGAAAATGGTTATAATGAAGTAGAATTTGAAGACAGGGCGGATGTTTATGTTATAAATACCTGTACAGTTACCGGTATAGCGGATAAAAAAAACAAGAAGATGCTCAGAAGAGCGAAAAAAATAAATCCTGACTCGGTGGTAATTGCAACAGGCTGTTATGCACAGACAAACGCAGAAAATTTGAAAGAAATAAAAGAAGTCGACTATATAATCGGAAATGTAAAAAAGGAAGAGGTGTACAAAATTTTCAGTAAAAATTTATCTAATTATCAGGTAGATAATATTTTTGACCAAAAAGAGTATTCTTCCAAAAAATATGCTGTTTCAAGAGATAAAGCACGGGCATTTGTAAAGATACAGGATGGATGTACCAAGTTCTGTTCTTACTGTAAAATTCCTTACGCAAGGGGAATGAGCAGATCAAGACAGCCGGAAAGTATCCTTGAAGAGATAAAATTTCTCGGGGAAGCAGGGTATAAGGAAATAGTGGTAACAGGTATAAATCTGAGTGAATATGGTTCAGATCTTGGTGAAAATATTAATTTTGACTATATTCTGGAAAAAATTCTGAAAATAGAAGAAATAGACAGAGTAAGAGTAAGCTCAGTGTATCCTGATACATTAAGCGAAAAATTTATTTCGCTTTTAAAGGAAAATAAAAAATTAATGCCTCATCTGCATGTCTCTATACAGAGTCTGGATGATAAAATATTAAAATTAATGAAACGAAATTACAGGGCGGAATTTGTAACGGAGCTGCTGAAAAAAATACAGGAAGAAGTACCGGATTCTGCAATAACTGCAGATATAATCACAGGTTTTCCCCAAGAAGAAGAAGAGAATTTTTGGAATACATTTGAAAATATGAAAAAAATAAATTTTTCCGATTTCCATATTTTTCCGTATTCAGACAGGGAAAAAACAGCGGCAGCAGCGTTCACGGGAAAAATAGAACCGGAAATAAAAAAAGAACGGGTAAAAATTTTGGAAAAATTAAAAAAGAGCAAAATAAAAGAATTCAGGGAAAAATTTTTGGATACAGTCCAGAAAGTTTATATCGAAGAAATAAAAGCGGGAAAAGCTTACGGTTATACGGAAAATTATTTAAGAGTAGAGGTAAATTCAGTAAGTCATAAAGTTGCTGATATTGTAGAAGTGAAAATAATGTCATCAGCCGGTGATTTATTAAAAGGAGAAGTTATATGAAAAAGATAATATTAATTTTAGTAAGTTTATTTATGATTTTTGGATGTATAGAGTATGAAAGCAAAGATGTAGCGGATAAAAACAGAATTTTTAAGAG
>JAITVW010000084.1 GCA_031285605.1 Fusobacteriales bacterium
ACATAGTGTGTTGATTTTTAAAGGAATCAGAATGAATAAGAATAGAAATATTCTTGAATAAATCAAAGATTTTACTTCGCTGAATCATAAAAAAACATCTTATAATTAAGTATAAATCAAGCCTGTGAGAAAAAGTTTTATTAACAGTTATACAAAGAAAAAACAGGTTTTTTGGAGGAATTTCCCAAAAGCCTGTTTTTATTTTTACATATTTATATTTTAATTTTTAATCAATTATTTACTAATATAAATTTATAATAATATAGAAGAAACAATAAATATATTTATATTTTTTACGTCAATGCAATAATTTCACCCATTTCACTTATATCATAACCGCCGATATCTTTGAATTCAGATTTAAATTCATCAGAACGCAGAATTTTTAAAATACTCTGGACAACAGGAGTATCAAAAATTTCTTTTTTGATTACCAGCTCGTATCTTTCTTTTTGAAGCGGAATAAAGTCAATACCTTCCACCTGAGAAGCCGTCTTTTCAATTCCTACCCCGACATCGGCTGCGCCTCTGCTGATAGTACTTGCTACAGTAAGATGGGATTGTGTTTCATTATTATAACCGTTTAACGAACTTCCGTAAATGTCCATAAGACGGAGATGTTCATCAAGAAGAACACGTGAGCCGGCTCCTTTCTCCCTGTTAATGACTGTAATATCTTTACGTTTAAGATCTTCCCATGAATTTATATCTTTGGGATTGCCTTTGGCTACATAGAATCCCTGTGTTCGGCAGGTAAGGTGGACTATCACGGCGGGTATTCCGGGAAGAAGTCTTCTGACAAAGGGAACATTGTATTGTCCTGTATCTCCGTCCCATAAATGAGCTGTGGCTGCCTGTATATATCCGTTATACAAAGCCGCAAGACTGTTATAGCTGCCTATGTAAGCACGTAATGCAGATACATTTTTACAGTATTTTCCCATATAGCTTGTCAGAATATCCAACATAAGATCCTGCCCGCAGACTATGAAATCATTGCTTGCGGGAACCTTTGCAAGACCGCCGAAAGCATCGGTATATAAATCTGAAAGAGCTGTATTTTCTTTTCTTCCGGAATTTTGTATTCTTTTTGAATTTTCAATATAGGATTCTATATCTTTCAGGGTAAAACGAACTTTTCTTCCGACTTTGTAAGAATTCAGCTCGCCTCGTTTTACCAGTTCATAAACTGTATTTTTGGCAATTTTCAGTATATCTGCCACATCCTGTACAGTGAGGGCTTTAGTATTATCCATATAATCCAGCCTTTCCCCATGAATAAGTTTTTTATTTAATTATAGCTTTTTTGAGGGTTAATTGCAATTATTTGAATATTGCACTCTTGACAAATTATTCTTTCCTGACTATAATGTATTAAACGTGATGAAACATGATGAAAAATGATATAAAGTTATGAAATGATATATTTGATAAAAGGCGGAGGCATATTTAATGTATGAGGCAATATTCTTATCATTGAAGATTACGGGGATTTCAACGTTAATAACCAGTTTTCTGGGTATTATTACAGCATATATCTTTAATAAATATGATTTTAGAGGGAAAAGCATACTGGAAACATTATTTCTTATGCCGATAGCACTTCCGCCTACAGTGGTGGGTTATTTGATAATGCTTGGAATCGGCAGAAGAAGTACATTCGGACAGTTTTTACATAACAATTTCGGTATAAATATATTATTTACCTGGCAGGCAGCATGTATAGCAGCAATAGTAGTAAGCTTTCCCCTGATATATCAAAATGCAAAAAATGCTTTTAAGTATGTAGACGAGGATGTAAAAGATGCAGCAAGAGTGGATGGTGCCTGTGAACTGAAGCTTTTTTGGTTTATAATAATACCGATAGCATTAAACGGGATAATCGGCGGAGTTATACTTGCATTTGTGAGGGCACTGGGAGAATTCGGTGCTACGCTGATTGTGGCGGGAAATATTCCGGGGCAGACACAGACAATACCGCTCTTAATATATTTTTCTATCGGAAGCGGAGATAACAAAACAGCTGATATACTTGTAATACTCATTATGATAATAAGTATGGCACTTGTTTTGATAACTAACAGACTTCTGAAAAGAGATGAAATACCTAAGAAAGGTTCAGAATAAAAAACGGTAATAAATTAATAATATAAAGGAGAGTTGGTATAATGAAAAAATTATTGGGGATATTGCTGGCACTGAGTATTCTAATTCTGACAACAGGGTGCGGAGGCGGAAAAGATACGCCGGAAACAGCAGAAAAGCCGGCAACGAAAGGAAAAGAACTAACTGTAAGTATTGCTGTCAGTACTAAAAATGCAATTGATGAAATAGTGAAAAATTATGAGAGTGAGAATCCCGGTGTAAAAATAAAGGTTAATTCGGGAGGTTCCGGTACACTGGAACAGCAGATAACAGGCGGAGCTCCGGCAGATATATTTTTATCGGCAAGTAAGAAAAATATGGATAATCTGGAAGAAAAAGGTCTTCTTTTGGAAGGGACAAGACAGAATCTTCTGAAAAACAGTCTTGTATTAATAGGAAGCAGTGATGTAAAAGATAAGATAAAAAGTATAGAGGATTTGAAAGCCGGAGGAGTGAAAATAGCTTTAGGAGAATTAAATACAGTACCTGCCGGAAAATATGCAAAGCAGGCTTTTGAAAAATCAGGTATATGGACTGAAATAGAAAAAGAAGCTGTTTATCAAAAAGACGTAACAGCAGTACTGACTATAGTAGATTCAGGAGAAATCGAAACAGGAGTAGTATATTCTTCAGATGCACTTACTTTGAAAAATGGGTTTATAATAGAGGAATTTGCTGCCGATACACATGATGCTGTTGTATATCCGGCGGCTATTATAAAGGAAACAAAAAATAAAGAGGAAGCGGAAAAATTCTTAAAATATCTTCAAAATGATTTTTCAAAAAAAATATTTGAAAAATACGGTTTTAAGTTATAAACAATATTCAAAAAGTAATTCTGACTCTTAGCAGATAATAATTATATATGATATATGTGCTGTGTTCCGGATACAAAATTTTTTTTTGCTGCCGGAATATACGCACTTTATTTTTTAAAAAACAAGATAATAAACATGGAATTACAGCAGAAAATAAAAGGATTTTAATAAAGAATATTAATAGTTCTTGACAAAGTCGAAATATTAGTGTATCATATTCAGGTCAATTAAATAACAGGTTATGGTAGAAGTAGAAACTTTGTTTCTCACCCTGATGTCCGTGTATAGTTAATTATACATGCTGGAATATGTATCATTCCGAGATATCCGGGTAAATGAATGTGTTTATCTTATTTTTATGTGAGAGATAACGGGGTTTTCTATTACCCTGTTTTTATTTTTTAGGAGGTGTTCTATATATTTAAAGGAACTAATAAAGATACTACGAGAATGAACGAAGGGATAAGAGCAAGAGAAGTAAGGGTGGTATCTGATGATGGTGAACAATACGGAGTTTTGACGCTTAAAGAGGCTTTGGAAAAAGCACAGGAGGCAGGAATGGATCTAGTAGAGATATCTCCGAATGCCAATCCGCCAGTATGTAAAATAATGGATTATGGGAAATTTAAATATGAGAAAACAAAAAAAGATAAGGAAAACAAAAAGAAGCAAAAGCAGGTTGTTACAAAAGAAATGAGAGTAAAACCTCATATTGATACTCATGATAGAGATACAAAAATTGCACAAATCGAAAAATTCCTTGAAAAAGAGTATAAAATAAAAATCAGTCTGAGATTAGCAGGAAGACAAAAGCTATATGCAGATCAGGGAATAAAAGTACTGGACGAACTGGCTGATCAT
>JAITVW010000121.1 GCA_031285605.1 Fusobacteriales bacterium
AATTAATAATCTCTTTTTTATTGCGTCAGCAGTATAAAAAAATATCCGGTTTTTGAAATTACTAAAAACTCCGTACAAAAAAATAAAAATACCGGTAAAAGTATTTTTCTCTCAGATTCCACCTCGGATTAAAAAAAGATTTCAGCCGAATCTGAAATCTTTACTTATTTATTATTCACCTGATATTGCTTCTACCGGACATACCCCTTCGCACGCACCGCAGTCAATACAAGTTCCTCCGTCTATTGCATATTTTCCGTCTGCTTCAGCTATTGCCTCTACCGGACATACTCCTTCACATGCTCCGCAAGCTATACAAGTTTCTTTGTTTATTGAATAAGCCATATTGTTTCCTCCTAAATATATTTGAATTTATTTTATATCACAACATTAAAGTATCATTTTTTTTTTCTTCTGTCAATGAAAAATATTCGTTTGAAAGTCTTAATTTATAATGCTTAGAGGATATTTTAGTTTGATAATAAAACTAATTTATGACTTTTTCATATTAATTTCTCAAATACTCTGTACAGCTTAAAATATCTGCATAATAGTATCCTAATGCTGTCATAAAGGAACTCTGAATATCTTCTGCCGTAACAATATTTCCCTCAAAGATAAAATCTCTTGTTGCACAGGTATCTTTTATTACTGCACATTTATATCCGAGATCTCTGGCAGCTCTGACGGTGGAATCTATACACATATGTGTCATCATCCCTGTTATAACCAGATTTTCTATATCCTTTTCTTTTAGATACTCATCCAGTTCTGTACAAAAAAAACTGTTTGGATAGTTTTTTACCACTATTTTTTCAGAAGTTAACGGAGTTATTGCTTCATGTATCTCAGCCCCGTAAGTATCTTTCAGAAAAAATCCCGCTTCCTCTCTTATTGCGATATGTTGTATAAAGATAATCTCCTTTTTTTCATTTCGGAATTCTGTAAGTAGTTCTTTTATGTTTTCTAAAGCTTTCAGCGGATTTTTCAGCTCCATTTTTCCGCCTTCAAAGTAATCATTCTGTACATCAATTATTATTAGTGCTTCTTTCATAATTTTCTCCCGGTATTCCCTAAATTTCAAAACTCACAGATGAAAAATTTTCATAAAATCTTCCGGATTTTGCAGTAAAATGTAAAACACAGTAATCTTCATCATCTACTCCTTTTTTATAATAAAGAGTGTCTCCATCCCGCCATATACGCTTTTTCGTGTCACTATCCGTAAGTACTTCCATATTTCCTTCAAGCAGAACTCCGATAAATAATCTTTCATTATAGAAATACACGCTGGCTCCGGAATTTTCCCTGTACTGCCTTACCCGCATTGAAGAAGTATTCGTAGTAAAAAACATTTCCTTCAAACCGTTTATTTCCCGCGGTGCAAGCATTGCTTTTATATTAGGAAATCCGTCGCTGCTTACTGATCCTATAATTGACATACTGCTTTTTTTTATCAGTTCCAGAGATTTTAGTTTTATTTCTTCTTTCATACTGCTGCCTCCTTGTTTTATAAATTCTTTTCCAAATTCCTGCAGGGCCTCCAGTGTGGGAAGTAATTTCTTTCCTAATTCCGTGAGATAATAATCTGTTCTTAAAGGATATGTATTATAATCCTTCTTAGCGATTATACCTGCATCTATCAGCTCATTCAGATGCTGTATCAGCATTTTTTCATTTATATTTTTTATCTTTCTTAAATCTTTGAGCCTTTTTGTCCCGCTGTTCAGTTCCCACAAAATTATCGTCTTCCATTTGGCAGATATCAAATCTGTTGCCAATTCCAGAGGACATGTGAACTCTTCTCTGAGTTTCATATTTCACCTGCCTGTGTTTCGATATTTGTATTTTATTATATAAACATAAAAAGAGCAATAACCCACTTTTTTGTTAGTATAATCACGACACTATCCAGCTTATGCCGACAATTTTTCTTATTTCAGATCCTGCTTTAAAATCTTTATAAGACAGCTCTGAAAATTCCTTTCCGATTTCAAGTTTCTCAAGTATTATCCAAAATAAATCATAATCATAAATAATTATATCAATATATGATTTATACAATCCTGTAGCTGCACCGAAAATCTCGAATATATCTCCATATTCCGGCAATTCTGCAAGTATATTCTCCAATTTATCCCTTAATGGTATTTTTTCTTCATTTGGAACTTCACTGTTATCATAAAAAAGCATGCCGTAAATACAGCCCTGTCCGCTCATAAAGTTATATTCATTATTTTCTTCTGCATATTCTTCCACGACTGCCATATTTGAACTAAAACCTATTACTATGTCATTTCTTACTGCTTTCAGATCCTTTATATTTTCTATATCACATCTGTAAGTACTATATCTGTCGAGTATTTTAGGATTCTTTATCCATGAGTTCTCTTCTGATATTTTATCCATTTTTATGCTGAATTCACGTAATGTGAGTGTTTCTTCAGGACTTGACTCTATATCCTCTGTTTTTATCATTCCCAGATAAGACTCTACTATCCCCTCACCCAAAAGTGCATCCATAATATTATAAATAACGTTATACATCTCATTTTCCTCAAAAACCTTTTTTTGTCTGAAAAATTTTGGACAAAGAACCAGAATATCTACTCTTTTTCTTTCAGCATCAATATTTTTTATCAAAACACTGAAATCTTCCTCATAAAAATTTTCATCATTTATCAGAAGACGCATATTCTTTATATCCATTGCCGGTTTCATATCATAAAAATTCCATTTTTTCTTTAATTCTACAGGCATTTTTCTCTTAAAATAATCAGCAGTAAAATATCTGCTCTTCAGACCTGCAGGATTAAAAACCAGCTCATATTTATTCTCTGTAGATGATTTCCCCATCATAAACGGCATATCTATTTCAAACATGCTGTCAATATCCGAAAATCTTTCCATTATTTTATTTTCATCCATTAAGCTTCTTATTTCACTTTCTTTTTCAGAAAAAAGTTTCCAAAAATCTTCAGTTCTTTCCTTCAGACTCTTCATTTGCTCACCTCTCATTTCATTTATCAGATTATACCATAAAATTTCTAATTTAAATTCCAAAATAAAACTTTAATTGTAAAAGTAAAAATACTACCGAATACATAAAAAAAGACCCATATCAGGTCTTTCAAAGGAGTTTTATGAAGAAAAAATTATTATTTCTTTATCATACATTCAGTATAATGTATTTCACTTAGTCATAACTTTTTTTTATCTTAGCTCTTCATTTGTTCGTACAATATTATCCGGTATCTTGTTTTTCTTGTTCAAAATTGATAAAACTTCAATTGAATTAGTTTTTTGAATATATTAAATTTTTTGTTCCCGTAAAAGATATTCTTTATTACTTTTATTTTATAATATCAATACTTTCATTTTTCAAAAAAATGAACATACTTAAATATGCTCATTTTATATATTCCGTTTTATCTTAATTTTTTTAACTCATTCAAACTTATATCATTATCTTTTAAATACACAAATTTTAGTTTCTCACTTAAAAATTCATTTACAAATTTTGTATTTTCATTTTGGTAATATTCTTCCTTTGTTCCCATCTGTTCTATTTTTCCGTTATGCATAATAATAATTCTGCTTCCCAGCGTAAAAGCCTCTTCTATGTCATGAGTAACCAATATAATTGTAAGTCCAAGCTCTTTTTGAAGCTTTTTTACCTGTTCCTGAAGCTTTTTTCTGTTTATCTCATCCAAAGCCCCAAAAGGCTCATCCATAAGTATTATTTCCGGACCGGATGCAAGAGCTCTTGCTATTCCTATTCTTTGCTGTTCACCGCCGCTCAGCTCACGGGGATACTTTTTCAGATAATCAAGCGGCAGATTCAGAACCTCAAGAAGTTCCTCCGCTTTTTTTCTTTTTTCCTCAGAAGATTTATTTTGAAGCGTAAGAACATAGCTGATGTTCTCCTCGGCATTCAAATGAGGAAAAAGTCCTATACTCTGTACCACATAGCCTATCCTTCTTCTAAGCTCTGTTTTATCCCATGCTTCTATTTTTTTATCCAGTATTTTCAAACTTCCTGAAGTTTTTTCCTCAAGACAGTTCACCATTTTCAGAAGAGTTGTTTTTCCGTTTCCGCTTGTCCCCAGAATAGTTATAAACTCGCCGCTCTCTATTTTAAGATCAATATTTTTTATCACAGGTTTGCCTTTTTCATATGACTTGCTGACATTTTCAAATTCTATTACTGTCATTTTAACAGCCCCTTTTCTTCAAGAAATTTTCTTGCCACATCCTGAGGATTTTTATTCTCTATTTCTACCTGATAATTCAGATTTGTCATAGTTTCATCATCTAACATTCCATTTAGCTTTTCCATCAAAGGTTTTATTTCGGGATATTTATCCAATGTTTCCTTTTTTATTACAAATCCTGCATTATATGAAGGAAAATAATCTTTATCATCCTGTAATGTCACGAGATCATATTTTTTTATCAGACTGTCTGTAGAAACTGAATTTATCACATCTACTTCTTTTCCCTCCACAGCTTTATACTTCAGGTTTATATCCAGCTCAACCAGTTTTTTAAAATCAAATCCGTATGCCTTTTTCAAACCGGGATATCCGTCTTCTCTTTCAAAAAAATCAAATTCCGCGCCAAATCTGTATTGCCTGCTTGCTTTTGCCAGATCTGAAAAAGTTTTTATGTTATTTTTCTCGGCTTCTTCTCTTTTTATAGAAAGCATAAATGTATTATTAAATCCCAAAAGACCAAGCCATTCAAAATTAAACTTATCTTCGTATTCCTTTTTCAGCTGTACATACATTTCGTCCTTTGGAAGAGCCTTTTCATGTTTCAGTACGAACAGCCAGGAAGTTCCTGTATATTCAGGGTACATATCCACTTTTCCCTTTATCATTGCAGGGTGAATATTTGATGTTCCGCCGCCTATACTGAATTTTTTCTCTACATGTATTTTAGTATTTTTTTCTATAAGCAGGCTTGCCATCTCACCGAGTATAAGCTGTTCTGCACTTGGCTTTGTCGCTATAGTTATTACTTTACCGTCTGCTCCTCCCGATTTCGGATCATAAACTTTTGCAGATACTGTAAAAAACAATATTGCCGCCGTTGCTGTTCCCAGTATCAATACAGTTTTTTTTATCTGTCCCGCCTTTGGTTCACTATATCCGTTTATTTTTCTGAATGCTTTTTTCTCCGCTATGTTCAAAAAATAATCCATAACAATTGCCAGTATTGCTATAAGCAAACTTCCAATTACTATCAAAACCGAATTATTAGTATTGATCCCGCGGTATATTGCCTGTCCCAAACCGCCGGCACCGATAAATGATGCTATCCCTGCAAGTGAAATTGTCATAATAACCACTGTTCTGATACCTGAAATAATAATAGGCAGTGCAAGGGGAAGATAAACATTTTTAAAAGTCTGGAATTCAGTGGCTCCCATTCCTTCTGAAACTTCTATTATTTTTTTATCTATACTTTCCAGTCCTGTATAAGTATTTCTTATTACCGGAAGCAGACCATATATTATAAGTGTGACAGATGCATTCCAAAAGCCTATTCCCACAAGAGGTATAAGCAGCCCCAACACTGCAATTGACGGTATTGTATAAATTCCATTTGTAATTCCCAGTATCAGACTGCGGATTTTTTTATTATAAAAAATATATATTCCTGTTGCAATTCCTAAAATTACAGCAACAACTACTGAAAATACCGATATTTTCAAATGCTGTATAAGTAAATTTATATAATAGGGTTCGTTTTCTGTGATTTCCTTAAAAATATTTAATATATATCCCTTAAGTCCTCCCATATATAACCCCTCTTTCTTTAAAGTTTTTATTAATTATAATTTACCATACAAATTTTGTCAAGTTTATCTTTTAAAATTTAACATTACTTTATTCTATAAAAAATATTTTTGTTTTCTATTTTCCATTAATTATAAATAAATTACATATGGAATAAACAATTATTTATACAAACTATATTATTAAATTATTTATATAAACATTTATTTTTACCTACAAATATAAAGCTTATATAAAAAATTACTTATTTTTAATGATAAAATAAGTTATATGTTTTATCTTTTTTTAATATAATAAAAGTATAAATACATTAATATATAGGAGGTCAAATGAAAATAGTTAACAGATCTGTCTGGAAAGACACTTATGATACACTCCATCACCTTGTTCAGATGATAGGCAAAGTAAAACTGGCATCCACACCTATACAGCCCGAATGGGCAAATGTTCCCCTTGAAGTATATCCTCACGGCTTCAAAACAGGACTTCTTTATAAAAATGGCGTTAATTTTGAAATCCTGTTGGATTTTTATCAATCTGAAGTGAGTATTTATGATAACCGGGGAAATTCAAAATTTTTCGTATTAAAGGATAAAACTTCCGTTTCAGGTATATATGCGGAATTTATGGAACTGCTGGATTTTCTCCGGCTTGAAATTTCTATTAATACAATCCCGCAGGAAATGAATACCAAAGTACGCTTTGAAGATAATACGAAAGAAATAATATATGACCATGAAGCTGCCAAAAATGCATTTGAAATAATTCTATATGCATACCATGAATTAAATGTTTTTATTTCACCTTTTCGTTCAAAAAAAGTAATGCCTAAGTTTTACTGGGGAACCTTTGATCTCAGTACTACTATATTTTCCGGTATTCCTGCTCCTTATGAAACTACGGATATTATTACAAGAATAGGATTTGACGAACAGATGATAGAATTCGGCTATGCCTTCGATGATACCATTGACGGTTTTCCTTATTTCTATATACTGATTTATCCGATAAAAACTTCTGAGTATGAAAACATAAAGCCTGAAGGATCCGGATATTTTTTAAAAGAAAAATCAGAATTTTTTCTTCCGTTAAAACCGGTTTTTGAAAGTGAAAATCCTTCTGAGGAGATACAGAAATTTCTTTCTTCTTTATTCAAAATCATATACCATAATGAAAAGTGGCCTAATCTTGACTGGCATACTAAAGAAATAAAATAATAAAAGTACTTATAACTAAACATTAAGGGGTTGTATCAAAATAAAAATTTTTGATATAACCTCTTTTGTTTTACTATTTTTTTAATTTTATATTTATCTGAGTTTTTAATATCAATTCAAACTTGGATTTATCAGGCGAAGTGTATAGAATATATAAGTGAATATCTTAAACTACACTTTCAAAAACAAAGGGAATGATAAAAGGAAAACACTACTATTTGAGATTTGTCCTTTTCCAGCTTTCTTTTGCTTCCTTCTGTCTCTTGTATATCTACCCTTCTTCTTAATTCCCCGCTTTTAACTTTTTCTTTCAATAGCAAAAATAATTTTTCTTTATCATATTCTATATACTCCTTTAGCTGTTGTAATATCAATTCTTTTGTTATTTTCTCAGCTATTAGAATCTACACAGCATTTTTTATATAATTCAACGAAATTTTATCATTTTTTCAAAAAAAAATTTCTTTTCCAAAAAAAGCCTGTTATCCTTTTAAAAATAACAGAACCTCATTCAACTTTTCAGTCAGTTTCTAATAATTTCAAATGGGTCAGCTCTCTCCGGGAGTGTATCAGACCATTTATTATAGAAAGCTTCATTTACACACTCCCTTCTCAAAATATTTTTTTCATTTCAATAATTTTACATCAAAATCTATTTTGAAGCAATTCTTTATATATTAATTTTTTTATTCTGTTTTATAAGTCTGAATATCTGTTCTGCTGTTTTTTCCACCAGTCTTTGTGCATTTTTTGTATCCATAGCTTCACCAAGAGTCATCGGCGAATCCATTATTGAAAAAGCTGCTGTAATTCCGCAGTCATATATATTACTTATCTCATCATCAACACTTCCGCCTATTGCTATAACAGGAATTCCATATTTTTTAGCCAGCTTTGCCACTCCTGACGGTGTTTTTCCCATTGCCGACTGAAAATCTATTCTTCCTTCTCCTGTAATAACATAGTCTGAACCGTTTATTTTATTTTCCAATTCTATTTTTTCAGTAATGATATCTATTCCTGACTTCAATTCTGAATTAAAAAAGGCAGTAAATGCTCCTCCAAGTCCTCCTGCTGCTCCTGAACCGGAAATATTTGAAATATCAGTTTTTCTTATTTTTTCTATCACATTTGAAAAATTTCTCATACCGTCATCAAGTATTTTTATTGTATCATTAGCAGCACCTTTTTGTTTCCCGTATACATGAGCAGCACCGTTAGTTCCGTAAAAAGGATTATCTACATCACATGCAATCAGAAATTTTGCTTCAGACACTTCTTTCATGACTTTGTCATCCTTAAAACTTCTTATATTAATGAGATTTTCTCCGTTTGGTTTCAATTCATTCCCGTTTTCATCCAGAAATACATATCCAAGAGCTGAGAGCATCCCTGTACCTGCATCATTAGTCGCACTTCCTCCAATTCCTATAATAAACTCCCGGCATCCTTTTTCAAGAGCATCTTTTATCAGCTCACCTGTTCCGAATGTTGTAGTTTTTAGAGGATTACGTTCGTCCAAGCTGAGAAGCGGGAGTCCGCTTGCTGCTGCCATCTCTATTACTGCTGTTTTCCCATCTCCGGAAATGCCGTAAAATGAATCTATGTCACGCATCAAAGGATCCTTCACCTTTATATTAATCATTTTTCCGTCCAAATTATCTATCAGTGCTTTTACTGTTCCTTCCCCGCCGTCTGCAAGAGGAATTTTTATGAATTCGGCATCCTTATACACTTTTTTTACACCTTTTTCAAATGCTTCTGCTACTTCCAATGATGTCATACTGCCTTTAAATGAATCTATTGCTGCTGCTACTTTCACCTTCTTACTCCTCCTTATCGGAATATAATATTCTTTGGTTATAAGATAAATTATATATTTTATCAATTTAATTCTGTATTTTTTCTTATCCCGGAATTATTATTTAATCAGGTGCAACAGTCTTACATATTCTCCTTAATTCCATTTATTGAGCTTTCTACGTGCCTTACAGAAAAAATCTTTGCTGTTTCA
>JAITVW010000125.1 GCA_031285605.1 Fusobacteriales bacterium
AATATAGCTCTAAATTCCCTTTCTGATAAAATTATTCCCTATCACACTGATATTAATGATTTCTTTCCGGATTTTGAATTTGACTATATTATTTCAAATCCTCCATATTACAGAGAAAATTCCGGTTCTTTATCACAAAGTGAAGAAATCTCTATTGCAAAATTTGAGATAAAAATGACTCTGGATAATTTAATTTTAAATATCAAAAGACTTCTTAAAAATCATGGTGATTTTTATATTATAATTATTCCCGGACGTTTAAATGATGTACTAAAGTCAATATATACACAGAAGCTTAATGTTTCAAAATTACGAACAGTTATACATAATAATAAAACAAAATTTATCCTTATAGAAGGCAAAAAAGGAAGCAGACCCGGAGACACTGTACTAGATACAGTCTCATTTTAGGGTCTGCTTCCCTTTGTTATAAATAAATTTCATATCTTAAATTTTTGATATTTTTTTCTTCCCATTTTATTTCATCTAAAAACACTCCACCATTTTTTTCTATGACTCTTTTAGAATTTATATTATTTTTATTACATGTTACCAGAAGTTTTCTATGACCCTGTTCTTTGGCTACAGGCTTTAAAAGTTCCAGCATTTTCGCGGCATATCCCTTGCTTCTCTCTTCCGGAGCAACTATATAGCCTATATTTCCTATATAACGAAACAAATCTTCGACGGAGTCCTTCCGAAGAGTAATTCTTCCTACTACTTTCCCATCTTCTACTGCCCAGTAATTTTTCATCGGGATTGCAATTTCACCTTTTGGATATTCACTTATATATTCAAGATAATCCAAAAACTTTTGAAAATTAAATTTTAAAAAAGACAGCTTAAAGGTATAAGAACTCTCTATTTCGTTATTTCTTCTTATTTGTTTTATAAAATTTATATATTCTTTTTTATATTCAATACAAGGTTTTATAAGTTTCATCATACCTCACCATTATATTTTTATAAAGGCCTTAGTATAAGCCGGATTTTGTTTCTGCTAATCATTTATCTAGGCTGACAATTAACTGTCAGCTCAAGCAAATTACCCTAAAGTCAGAGCGAGCAACTCTTTTTTAGACTTATATTTATTCTTGCTTCAGGAGGGGTTTACCCAGCTGGTCAAATTTCTTAGACCACTGGTAGTCTCTTACACTACCTTTTCACCCTTACCGTAAACGGCGGTTTATTTTCTGTGGCACTTTCCTTAAGATCACTCTCAGCAGCCATTAACTGTCTCCCTGCTCTGTGAAGTCCGGACTTTCCTCTTCCTTTACGGAAGCGATTAGCCCTAAAGCCTTTATATACATATTTTACACTAAAAAGTAAAAAAATAAAAGTTATAATTGAAATTATATATATAATCAAAGAATTATTTTTGTTATATTCTCCTGTTTCTTTAGTAACTTCATATGAATATTCCCTGTATTTTCCGTTTTCTATAAGCTCTTTTCTGTTATCAAAACCTTCTTATTTATATCCAAATCTTTGGAAATATAAAAATTCACCTCTGTTTCTCTGTTATTTTTCTATATGATCTCAAGCAGCACTGTATTTTTCTTATCTTTTAAGTTTATCACTTTTTTTCTAAAATCATACTCAAAACTAAAATTCAAATTACTTTTACTTTTTATTTTACTTACTTTTTTTCAAATTCTTTTTTTGAATTTTCATCAAATATTCCTATATTATCTTTTATCTCGAAGGTACTCAGATTCATGCTTATTATTATAAATAAAATTATTCTCTTCATTTTTCCTTCTATACTATTTTAAATACTTGATTTTCTTTTGCCTGAATTATTGTCCCGCTAAACAATTCTTCCAAATCTTTTTTTATCAATTCAGAAAAAATATTTTCACTCTCATAATGCCCTATATCTATTAACGTAAGACCGGCTTCCAAAGCATCCAGTGTTTCATGATGCTTCAGATCCCCGGTTATATATAAATCCACAGTATTATTTATTTCAGAAATCATAGAACCTCCGGCTCCGGTTAATATTGCTATTTTTTTTACTTTTTTATTTTCATTTCCCGCTATTCTTATATTCTTCAAATTTAATTTTTCTTTTACTGTTTTACTTATATTACGAACATTATCCTCTTTTTTAAGCTCCAGAATACGGCCCAATCCACTTTCAGGATCGCTTTCATTTTTCAGCCACACACTCTTTTCGCCGTCTAATGATAATTTTTCCAATATATAATCATTCAGACCATGAGCAGCGGAATCTGCATTTGTATGTATACTGTACACTGCTGTTTTATTTTCTGCAAGCTTCAAAATTTTCTCTCCCAGCAATGTATCGTTTGTTATCCTTTTGATTTCAGAAAATATCAGCGGATGATGTGAAATTATCAGATCTGCTCCGGCAGCAATGGCCTGCTCTATTACATCAACAGTAATATCAAGACAGATTATTACTGCTGAAATATTACTTCCTTTTCTTCCGATTATAAGTCCCGAATTATCCCATTTTTCAGCAAGTTCCGGATTATATTTTTTCTCCAGAAAATTCATTATATCTTCAAGTTTCATAATATTCTCCCTTTTAATTCAGATATTCCATACTTTCTTCCATTTGCTCTTTATTCAGATTAAAAGCAAGCTTTGTAAGGGCCTTTTCTTTAAGAACATTTATGTTACTTTCCTCTATATTCAATATTTTTGATATCTCCTTTGTTTTATAGAATTTGTCATCCAAACCATAATGCATCATTAGAATTCTCTCATCCAGATAATTTAGTTTTTTAGGAATATTGCTTAGTACATATTTTCTGGTCAAATTTGATACTTTTTCCACTATGCTGTATGAATTTTCAGGCATATCATCCATTTTGGCAAATAATTCCTGAAGAGCATTTAAATAACTCAGTTCTATATTCATTTGCTTTGATATTTCTTCCAGACTCAGACCGTTATTCAGCTCCATCTGTACTTTC
>JAITVW010000182.1 GCA_031285605.1 Fusobacteriales bacterium
ATTAAAAAGATATCTTAAAAAGATATATAATCTTAATATTCCCCACTATAGTATCTCTATCATAAGAGGGAAAGGAATAGATGAAAATGCTCTGCTTCATATTATTAACAAGCATAAAAACACAAATCTCCAGTTTGTAGACGGCTGGATAGGAAAAGGGGCTGTTTTTCAAGAATTAAAAAAGGCTGTAGAAATTTTTAATCAAAAATATAAGACTAAATTAAATTATGAACTTGCTGTTATTGCGGATCCTACAGGATTAACATCACTTTCTGCTGTTCAGGAAGATATATTTATCCCAAGTAGCTGCCTTAACTCTACCGTAAGTGGTCTTATCAGCAGAACAGTACATAATAAAAATTTTATAGAACCCAATGATTTTCATGGTGTTAAAATTTATAATGAATTTTTAGAATATGATTTGTCAAATTTTTTTATAAACAAAATTAGTAATTGCTTTAAAAATACAAAATCATTAAAATTATCTCTAAAATCTGATATAATAATGAAAGAGCATGTTAATGAACAGATTTTAAAAATACAAAATAAATTTGATATAAAAGAATGGAGTAAAATAAAACCGGGAATAGGTGAGACTACGAGAGTTCTGCTCCGTAGAAATGCCCTTCTGATTCTTGTCAAAAATTTTGAAAATAAAAATATACGTCATATTTTATATCTCGCAGATAAAAAAAATATAAAAATAATAGAATATAAAGATATGAATTATGAATGTATCGGTATTATAAGCTAATTTTAGATAGTAATAAAATAATATATATTTTTTTAAGGAGGAAAAGTTATGGGAATTAATTTACAAAAAGGTCAAAAAATTGATCTTACCAAAGGAAATGAGGGATTAACCGATCTTTTAGTCGGATTAGGGTGGGATGCTGCAAAACCGGCAGGAGGTGGTCTTTTCAACGCCTTCAAATCCGCCCCTTCTATAGATTGTGATGTTTCAGTTTTGATGCTTGGAGCTGACGATAAACTAATCACTGAAAAAGATGTGATTTATTTTGGAAATCTTACACATAAAAGCGGGGCTGTTAAGCATATGGGCGATAATCTCACCGGTGATGGTGATGGTGATGACGAACAGATATTTATCAATCTGTCAAAAATTCCTGCAAATATTGAAAAAATAGTTTTTGTTGTTAATATTTATAATGCTGTTGTTAGAAAACAGCACTTTGGAATGATAAAAAATGCATTTATAAGAATATTAGACAGCAAAAAGAAAACTGAACTTCTACGTTTTAATTTATCTGATAATTATACTGATAAAACAGCTCTTTTCACAGGAGAAGTATACAGATATAACAAAGAATGGAAATTTGCAGCAATTGGTGAAGGAACTACAGATAAAGGGTTAAAAGAAATTATTCAAAAATATATATAATTTTAGGAGGAAAAATGGCGATTAATCTAACAAAAGGTCAAAAAATTGATCTTACTAAAACAAATTCAGGACTAAATAAAATAATGGCCGGTCTAGGATGGGATACTAATAAATACAGCGGCAACAATTCGTTTGATCTTGATGTTTCGATATTTTTACTTGATGCTAATGACAAAGCTTCATCTGAAAGAGATCTTATTTTTTATAACAACAAAAAGGATGCTTACGGAGCTGTAGAGCATCTTGGTGATAATCTTACAGGCGAAGGGACGGGCGATGACGAACAGATTCTTATTACACTTGATAAGATTCCTGAACAGATAAATAAGATAGTATTTACTGTTACTATACACGAAGCTGAAGAAAGAAGACAAAATTTCGGACAGGTTTCCAACTCTTTTATAAGAATAGCAGACACTGAAAAAAATGCTGAAATTCTAAGATTTGACTTAGGAGAAGAATTCAGTATTGAGACTTCCATTGTAATAGGAGAATTGTACAGATATAATGGGGAATGGAAATTCAACGCTGTAGGCGGAGGATTTCACGGCGGGCTTTCTGCACTTTGCAGTAACTACGGATTATAATAATATTTAGGAGGAGTAATTATGGCAGTTTCATTAACAAAAGGACAAAAAGTAGATTTAACTAAAGGAAATCCGGCTCTGGAAAAAATAATCATAGGTCTGGGATGGGACACTAACAAATATGACGGAAGTTCTGACTTTGATCTTGATTCATCCGCATTTTTACTAAATGCAAACGGGAAAGTTTTAAAAGATGAAGATTTTATTTTCTATAACAATCTGGAGTCGGAAACAAAAGCAGTTATCCATACAGGTGACAATAGAACAGGAGAAGGAGAGGGAGATGACGAACAAATCATTATTGAATTTTCAAAAGTACCTGTGAATATAGAAAGAATAGCTATTACTGTTACTATACATGATGCCGCTGAGAGACATCAAAATTTTGGTCAGGTTTCCAATGCCTTTATTAGATTATTTGATGAAGTAAGTGGAAAAGAGCTTGTTAGATATGATCTTTCTGAAGATTTTTCCATTGAGACTGCAATAGTAGTTGCTGAATTATATAGAAATGGTTCTGAATGGAAATTCAACGCCATAGGAAGTGGATTCCAAGGAGGACTTGCAGCGCTTTGTACTAATTTTGGGATTAGTGTATAAGCAAGATTGGAGAGAAATGTCATGTCAATAAATTTGCGTAAAGGACAAAAAATAGATTTAACTAAGGACAATCCAAGCTTGATCAA
>JAITVW010000190.1 GCA_031285605.1 Fusobacteriales bacterium
GTCCTTTTTTTATGACTATAGCTTTTTGATATAGCCCTTTCATCTTTTTTTTCTACAAATTGCCTCATCATTATTTGAAAATTCATTTTTTCACTCCATCAAGATTTTTATGTCTATAAACTAATATAACACCACCCTCTAGCACCAATTAGTATACAACCTATTAAACAAAAATTTCACTGTCTTTATTTTCTATGACCTTTTCTTCGGTTCCATTTTAATTTTCATTCACTCCCTTTAGCTATTTTCTGTTATTATTATCGTCTGATTATTTACCCTCCTGCTGTCGCCTTTTCTTTTTCTATAACTTAAGTTTCCTAACGGTGAATTATAACTTTTTCCTTCACTCTGCCCTGTATGTACATAATTTATTCCGTCTCTTTTATTTTCAATGAAATAAATATCTTTAATAATTCTCATCTTCTTCCACATAATTTTCGTAAATTTTTTCTATTACTTCCTCATATGTTATCTGTGGATTATTAGTAAGCTCCACTTCAAATGCATTCACATAAAATAATTTTATTTTATTCTCTTTTAGTAATTCTGACAGTGCTTTTTTTTCTGTTTCTGTATATTTCATCTTTTTTTCATCTTTAAGTAGTTTTTCATTTACTAAATCTAGTAATATTTCCGCTGTATTTAATCCTAAAAATACTTTCATCTTTATTGAATGATCTAAAAAATTCGTCTCTTCAACTTCAAATGTAACTTTATTTTTATAAGACGGATATAATTTATCTATCGCTTCACCTACTTTATAACTTTTATATAAATCTGTGATATCAATATTGCTGTCTTTAAATAATATTTTTATTCTTTCCTGTACATTTAAAGGTATTGTTTCTTTTTTTAATTTTTGTATTTCTTTTCCTGTTTTTTCTATATAAATATTATATAATACTTCTTCATTTTCTATATTTTTTTTAGTCCTTAAAATTTTATCTATATAGTAATTTCTTCTTATATTTTCAGAAGACACTTTAAATTCATATATTTCATCAAGTATTTTATCATTCAAAATTTTATTATTAATACTTTGTTCTAAATTCTCAATACTAGAAATAGATATTATACTTAAGAACAAATATGGTAAAAAAAACTTCTTCATTAGTTCCTCCTTATTTTTTAATAAATATTATAATATACATAATAAATATAGCAACATTAAATTAAAAAATACTATAAAAAACTTTTAAATAAAATTTATTTTTAATAATATATACATATATTAATTTTAATATCGAAAAAATTGATAAAAATATCAAAAAAATAGTTAATCCATCTATTTCTATTTTTTTATTAGAACTAATTGCAGTCATGGCTAATATTATCATTATGTTTAAAACTGGAACAAATAATGTTGTTGATATATCTATAATTTTAAAATATATATTTTTAAATTTTCCATAGATAAGAAATATATCTTTAAAAACTAGTCCTATGCTTATCATTATAAATAATATTTTAATAATTACATCCCCTTTATACTTTTAGTATATCAAACTAGCTCTTCCTGTTACAACTTTATTATTGCACAACAAATTTTAAAATTGAAAAAACTGCTAAAAATACCAAAAAAATATTTAACCAACTCATTTCTATTTTTCCATTTGAATTGATGGCAGCTAGTGCTAATATAATCAGTATATTTAAAACTGGAATAAATAATGTCACTACTATATCTATAATTTTAATATATATATTCTTAAAATTTCCATGTATAAGAAATATATCCTTAATAATAAGTCCTATACCTATTAATATTTTAATAATTTTCATCTCCTCGTATAATAAAGTTACAGTATTTTTTAACAAGAATACTGCATGAAAACTTGTTGTTTCATAAATCATATGAGATAATAGATTTAGTACAGATAAAGGTCGTAGTCCATCTCCTTGTATAATTTTCATTTATTTTTTTAATTTTTCTAATTCATTAAAAACATTTTTAACACTCTTTCCTTCTGGAAAAATATAAAATGATTTTTTAGTATTATTATAATCATAATATATTATCTTTGAAGTTCTACTTACTTTTATAATACTGTCTAAAGGTGTTGAACTTCTATTTACACTCCAATCTCTTAGATTAGACGGTAAATTACCAATATCTTTTACCTCCAAAACTCCTTTGGCATAGACTGTACAATTTCCAAAAAATACTCCGTATCTTTTATCTCCAGTTGCCAAATAATAATCTCCTTTTCTCGTACAACCATCCCCTGTACAATCAAATTTTTTCAGTCCATTTGTAGATTTTTTTTAATTTTCTTCTATTTCTTTTGTCTTTTCCTCCCCTAAAACTAACTTATACATTACTACATCATTTTTGCTTTCCTTATTATCCTTTAAATATTCTGATAAACTTGAGACTTGTAAAACATCTTATAAATGTTACATTAAAAAATATTTTATCATATGTATTCTTTATTATAAAACTATACTTAATTATATATTGAATTAAATTTTTAACAACCATTTTAAAACATAAATTTCTCTACTTATCAAAAGGATAATATCAAATTAATGACATTATCCTTACAAAAAATATATTCAAATTATTTATTGAAGTCCACTGTTTATATTATATTAAACGCTTATAAATCCATCACCCCATTCAAAATGTTTATCTACTACCCATTTATCTATCCAAAAACCATCTATATGTGATTTGAATCCTCTCTTTTTCATGTAATTTTCCATGACTTGTTTCGCTTTCTTTCTAGTTGAATACAGTCCTATTGTTCTAACTTCTTCATAATCCTTATCTTTTCCTACATTATATACATGTGTTAATCTATACACTACCATTTTTTTTCCTTCCTTTTTTATACCAAGATTTAAAACCATTTTCATAATAATTTTTGTCTAACTCCATTCTCTTTACCCTAAATCCATTTTTATATTTTTTAAAGCCTATTTTTTTCTCATATTCTTTTACTATTTCTTCTGCTTTTTCTTTAGTCGAGGTTATACCTACTATTTTTCCTTCTGAAAAAGCTCCAATTTTTATAATATGTTCTATTAAGTACAATTCCATATTTTTTCCTTTCTATTAAAAAGAATTCGGCCATAAGCCACCTCTATCAAGAGCTTTTTTTATTTTATTATATTCTGATCCGGGACCTTTATCCCATCCACCTTTCCCGTATTTTTCATTTAATATTCTTTCCAAATACGCTTTTTTATTCTCGTCTTTTTTAGGTGGTTTTTGATGTGTCCAACTTGGCACATTAGTTGCTCTTTCTTTTTGAGATTTTTTTGATTGTTTGCTGGCTTTATAAATATTTACAATTGCATCTACTCCTTTAGCTCCAACATTTTTCCAAAACTCAACATCTCTTGCTATTTCTGCTTCAATCACTGCTCCTAATTTCATCGCCTCTTCCGGATTTGAACAATAATATACAACTCCTCCTACAACTACTACCGCACCTGTAATAACTACAGTGGCAACAACTGCTTCTGTACCATCTACTTTCACATTTTTTATACTATTATTTACTATAATATTTCCTGTATACTCAGAATCAGAATCTTTCCCTTTTGACATCTGTTCCCCAAATATCTGACCTATTTGCTCTGCTACCATTACACCATTACTATTTTCTACTGCTAAGCCATTTTTATGGGCATAAAGTTCTCCTATTTCCTC
>JAITVW010000248.1 GCA_031285605.1 Fusobacteriales bacterium
TGTTTCTAAGAAAATGACCAGAGTTATTTTTAAAATACTTAAAGATAACAGACCTTACATTAAGTAAGTTTATTTTTTAATTTAATCTTTAGACAGGATGACTGTCTATTTTGTGATGCTCATTTTTCTTCATACTTTTCTTGATAAAAATTTCTAGTTTTTTCTTGACTTTTTATAACTGGTCTTTTTCAGCTTTTATATTTATTATATCATAATTTTACCATTTTCTGTTTAATATTTCCTATAATTTATAGCTGTTTATTTTCTCCTGTAAATTTTTTTCTCTGAATTTTTACAGCTCTATCCTAAAATTATTACAAAAAAATTATATAACCTGTGCTATAATGAGCTTATATTGTAAAGGAGGTTCTATTATGGAAAGAACATTAATGCAAATTTATGTTAAAGGCAGTGCAGAAGCTGTTGAATTATATCAAAAAGCATTTGGTACAACTCTGGGATATAATGTAAAACATGAGGACGGAACTTTTTATCATTCAGAGCTGAATGTTTACGGACAGATAATATCTGTAGCAGAAAGAACAGATAACGCCGACAGCATAACAGGAAATACAATGCAGTTTTGTCTGCAATTTTCCAAGGAAGAAATAGATTTACTAAAAAAAGCATATGATATTCTTGCTGATAATGCCAAAATTCTTTTTCCATTAGGCCCTTGCGACTACACTTCGTATTTAGCAGACCTTATTGATAAATTCGGTGTCAGATGGTGCCTCTTTATCGGATAATTATTATCAGTAAAATTTATATCTCTGCTTTATTTTACACTTTATATTTCCATAAAAAAATAAAAGTTTCCGTCTAAAACTTTTATTTTTTGGTTTATTTGAAATATATACTATTTTATGCAGGCTCTTCGATATTTATTTTTATTCTGAAAATAACTGCCGTTTTTATTAATGCAAGACAAAATAAAAAAATCTGCACATGAAAATTATTAACGAAATATCCGCTGTAAGCACTATTCTTACCTTTTGTTTTTTTTGTAAGTCTGTTTTCTTTGAAATTCAGTATGTATTCTCTGTACATTTTAGTTTTTTAAAACGATTATTTATTTTGTCAGACCCTTTGGTAAGACAAAAAGAAGCAAGCAGGACAAACGGCGTAGTTGGCAGTACAGGCAATACTATTCCTATAATACCGACACCTAAAAATATTATTCCCAAAATAATCTTCGTATATTTATATTACTATAATTATTTTTTCTCAATTTTATCATACTTTGTCTCTCAAAGTAAATTTTTATTTTAAAAAATGTAAATAAAATAAAAATCAGGGTCTTCTTCTCCCTGATTTTTTTAATTCAAAATAACATATTTACTTATTATTCAGCCAATTTGTGTAAATATCCAGCTTTTCGCCATTTTCTTCTTTTAATACTCTTGTATAACGGTTCGTTCTTATATCTTTAAAATAGTAATATTTGTAATCTGAATCTTTATACTCTAAATACTGTGATTCCAAAGTAAATTTTGTATGATCCAGTTTTTTAAAACATGCTATTTTACGAAAAAACTTCATTAAAAATTTCATTTTTCTCCTTTTATCCCCCAGTGTTTATTTATTCCTGTCCAATATAGAATCCTCAATACTAACAGTATGTTGACAATTTGTAACACGAAATCAAAGAGCCGTAAAGCCCGGACCAATTTTGAAATTATATGGATATTGTATCCGTTTAGTCACATAATTATTGTTTAGTTTCTTGATTTTAGAACACATATTATACCTTAAAAACCAAAAAAAGTAAATAATTATTTATAGGTTCTGTAGTAAAAATAATAGTCCTGATAGTTTTTTCATTATTTTTCTTCTCATTTTACTCATATCAAAAATTCATAATAATTATATAATAATATTTCATTTTTACTGCTTTATTCATCAATTAAAAGCAAAATAAATTCTACTGTTTCTTTATGACAAAAATACAGTATTTTATTTTTGATATAAGAAGAAAAGGATATAAAAATATCCTGAGATATAATTTCATTAAGAAACTATTTCTCGGGACAGCTTTTCATTATATCAGTATATCCGATATTTCTTTCTTAACAAATAATCTAAGTATTCACAGTCTGGAAACAAAGTACTCACGGTACTGACTGTCTAAAACTGTGATTCTGTTTATTAAACGGTATAAAATATGTACAAGAATAATCAATGTCTATTATTTCGCTGTATTCATATACCATCCCGTTTTCCAGTATTCCCCTGTTTAATATTTTCATAGCCGGAGTACCTTTTTTACATTTTAGAAGCTCTGCCTGTTCCCTGTTTATTGATACTGCCTCATAAGTAGTTATATAATGGGAAATTTCCAGATTTTTATCCCTTACATATTTCTGTATGGAGCTTTCTATATTTTTCTTATCCAGATCCCGGAACAAATGAACGGGAAGCTTTGATACTTCTATCTGTGTAATTTTATAATCCACTATTCTTACTCTCTGGAATTCCCATATGAGTTCATCTTCCTTTAGATCAAAAATCTGTTTTTCTTCTTTCCCCGGTTTTTTGGGAATAAAATATATTATTTTTGACTTTATCTGATTATATTTTTTTTCGGTTATCGAATTATAAATCAAGGGACTTTGATGAAATTTACGGTTTATAAATATCCCTGATCCTTGAATTATTTCAATTATTCCTATATTATTCAGTTTTTTTAGTGCTTCTCTTACTGTATGTCTGGAAACATTATATTTTAATGCCAGCTCTCTTTCTGTGGGAAGCTTATAATCTTTATACAGATTCTGATAAATTTTAGTCAGCAGATCCTGTGCCACAAATTCCTTTTTTTTCATATGAAACCTCCGCACATTTAACTACTCAGATTATATAACAGTCCACTGCCAAAGTAAAGCATTAAGGTGTCATAACAGCACCGTTCGGCAGTCTGCTTTGTGTCCATTCATGCGGTCTGTATTCCACAGGATATTTTTTTGCTTTTTCTTCAAGGAATTCTACGCCTATCCCAGACCTCTCCACTGGATATAAGTATCCGTCTCTGGGTTTTTCAGCTCCCGTAAAAACTGTAAGTACAGATTCCTGCTGCTCCACATATTCCTGAATCGCCGCATTATGGATATATATATTCAGATGTGTATTAACTGCCGACCCTACAGGAGTTATATCAGGCGGTGTATGCCATGCCATTCTTACCCCGAACGTCTGACACAATGCTGCGAGCTTTAATGCGGGAGTTATACCGCCAATCTGTGATACATGGCAGCGTAAAAAATCTATTTGTCTGTTTGTAATAATATTTCTCCATTCCATGGGATTATTAAACAATTCTCCTGTTGCCAGCGGAACCGAAGACTGATTTCTTATCTGTGAAAGCCACTCATTCTGATCCGGCGGAAGTATATCCTCTATAAAGTACGGGTTATACTTCTCCACTTCTTTTGCAAAACGCATAGCCTGACTTGGAAACAGGCGTTCATGGACATCATGCAGTATGTGAAATCTGTCCCCATATTTTTCACGCAAAGATTTAAACATAAATAAAGTTGTTTTTATGTACTCATCCTGATCATAATAAGCTCCCTCGACAGGATTTTCAGTCATATGTATTTCTTTTGAATTCCCTCCGTAGAATCCAAGCTGACATCGTATATAACGATACCCTTTATTTAAAAAAATTTCTATTTTCTCATATAATTCACTAAGATTTTCTCCGGCTGCATGTGTGTAAACAGGAACCGCATTTTTCGACTTGCCTACGAACAGCTGGTATAAAGGCATTCCTGCCAGCTTCCCTTTTATATCCCACAGTGCCATATCTATTCCCGATATTGCATTATTTATCACCGGACCATTTCTCCAATAGGAATTTACCATCAGCATCTGCCATATATCTTCTATA
>JAITVW010000271.1 GCA_031285605.1 Fusobacteriales bacterium
ATTTTTATCACCGCGGGAAAAACATTTAGAAAATTCCAGAGGAACATTTTTATCCGAATAAGCAACAGTTTCAAAGTAAAAAACAGGATCATTTTTTGAGATAGTAAGGAGGTTTGAGAGCTCTTTTGTTGCCTTTTGCACTTCAAATGTTCTTACAGCTTTTTTTATGATAATATTTTTTTCTTCAAAAGAATCATAAAGAGAAACTTTTTCAAAATCTTTTTCAAATAAAAAGGGAACTTTTTCATAAGGGATGTATGTGGTAACAATCAAAAGCGGTTCATTGTCGGCATATCTCAGTCTCACGAGTTCTATTACATTTTCATCACTTTTTAGTTCCAGCTTTTCTCTTGTCTGCTTGTCCGGCGTAACAAGAAGTTTTTTTAAGACTTTTGTACCGGGACTTACTCCTTTTTGTGACATTTCGGCATTAAAGTTCTGAATAATGTGGGTAAATTCCTGTTTTATTTTTTTATCAGAGGAAACATAGGTTCCTTTGCCTTTTATTCTAATCAAATTTCCGTTTTGAACAAGGATATCCATGGCTTTTCTAATAGTAGGTCTGCTCACATTGTACATTTTACAGAGATCCAGTTCTTTGGGAATAATTTCGCCATATGCAAAAACTCCGTTTTGTATATCATTGTATATTATTTCGAGAATCTGTTCATATAATGGAATTCCTATATTCTTATCTATTTGTTTTTTCATTTGTAAAGTAACACCTCATTTTTCATATTATAACAATTTTATATCATTTTGAACAATTTTTCAAATAAATAATTTTTCTATTGACAAAATAAAAAAATGTGGTAATATATTATTACATAATATGACATAACATTACATAACAAAACATATGGTAATATATTTAGATTTGGAAAAGGAGGCAGTTATGGAAGTTTTTCATTTTGGTGCCGGCAGCATAGGAAGAGGTTTTATAGGGAAAATACTTTCTGAAAACTCATACAATGTCACATTTATTGATGTAAATGAAGAAATCATATCCCGGCTGAATAAAGATAATGAATATACAGTGGAGACTGTAGGATCAAACAGTAAAACCGAAACAGTAAAAAATGTATGCGGGTTATTATCGGGGGATCTGGAAGGGATAAAAAGAAAAGTACCGGTAACAGACCTTATAACAACAGCAGTGGGAGCCAATGTACTGGAAATAATAGCACCAACAGTGGCAGAAATAATCAAAATCAGAAAAAACAGCGGTATTACAAGATACATTAACATAATAGCCTGTGAAAACAAACTCGAAGCTTCTACTTTTCTGAAATTAAAAGTAGAAAAATATCTGAATGAGGATGAAAAGGAGTATATGGAAACATATGCAGGATTTGTAAATTCAGCGGTGGACAGATTAATTCCGCCGAGAAAAATAGAAGGAAAAGAGGCAACATACACAATAGTGGAGGATTTCAACGAATGGATAGCAGATGAAACTCTTATAAAAGGAGAGCTTACGCTAAAGGGAATGATAAAAAAGAAAGAACTTACGCCATATATTGAAAGAAAACTTTTCACTGTAAATACAGGTCACATAATAGCTGCACACATGGGAGTATATATGAATTATGAAACTATAGATCAGGCTGTCTGTGATGAAAAAATAAGAAAAATAATAATCGGTGCAATGGAAGAAAGCGGTGCTGTATTAATAAAAAGATACGGTTTTGACAAAGAAGAACATGAAAAATATATACAAAAGATACTAAAGCGTTTTGAAAATAAGTATCTTGGAGACAGTACGGCAAGAGTGGGAAGAGAACCGTTAAGAAAGCTTGGCGTAAGGGAGAGACTTATAAGACCATTACTTGGAACACTTGAATATGAACTTCCCAATGAAAATTTATTAACAGGGATTTCATACGCATTAAAATATAATGTTCCTTCTGACAGTGAATCTGTGGAGCTGCAGGAAATGCTTAAAACGGCAGGAGTAGAAGAAACTTTAAAAAAAGTTACGGAAAATTCCATTCCTGACGAGCTGATTACAATTATTAAATCAAATTATGAAAAATTATAAAAATGGAGGATGACAATGGAAAAAAAAGATTTGGCACAAATGGTGGATCATACACAGCTTAGAGCATATGCAGTAAAAGAAGATTTTGAAAAACTTTGTAAAGAAGCAGCAGATTACGGATTCAAGATGGTAGCAATAAATTCGTATCCGGTGGAATTATGCAGCAAACTTCTGAAAGGAACAGGAGTGCATGTAGGAGCTGCTATTGGGTTTCCTCTCGGGCAGACAACTATAGAAAATAAAGTACATGAAACTAAACAGGCTATAGAAAATGGGGCAGATGAAATTGATTATGTGATAAACATAGGAAAACTAAAGGAAAAAGACTATGATTACATAGAAAGAGAAATGACAGAGATAGTAAAAGCATGCAGAGAAAAGAATATTTTATCAAAGGTAATATTCGAGAACTGTTATCTAACAGATGATGAGAAAATAAAAGTAAGTGAAATAGCAGTAAAAGTGAAACCGGACTTTATAAAAACCTCAACAGGATTTGGAACAGGCGGGGCTACATTAGAGGATGTAAAGCTGATGAAGTCAGTAGTAAAAGATGAAGTAAAGGTAAAAGCGGCAGGAGGTATAAGAGACCTTGATACATTTCTGGCAATGATGGAAGCAGGAGCTGAAAGAATAGGAACAAGTGCCGGAATAGAAATTATGAATGAATATGATAAAAGAAATAAACAAATGTAAATAAGCCGGTCTGTAAATCTGAAACATGAAGAGCTCTTACATAAACAGCAGAAAATGCTTAAGTATTTTGGAAGGAGAAAAAATGGATATAAATAAGCTTATGAATGAAAATCTTATTAATTTAAGTCTGAAAGGTGAAACAAAGCTGGATGTAATAAATGAACTTGTGGAGCTTTTGGATAAAGAGGGAAGACTTCTGGATAAAGAAGCATATTTTCAGGATGTATTGAAAAGAGAAGAAATCGGATCTACAGGAGTAGAAATGGGAGTAGCAATTCCTCATGGCAAGAGTGCAGGCGTGAAAGAACCTTCACTGGCATTCGGAAGAATAAACGGCGGTGTGGATTTTAATTCAATGGACGGAGTTAAGAGTGATCTTGTATTTTTAATAGCGGTTCCTGAAAATTCAGATGATACACATATAAGAATATTAACAAGCTTTGCAAGAAAAGTAATGCATAAGGAATTTAGAGACGGTCTCAGAAATGCAGTAAATTCTGCTGAAATAATAGAGTTACTGAATAACTGATGTTTTATTCGGCAGTATGTCAATGTCAAAGTACTTGTACTTCATTGGTCTGCTCAAATTATAAAAATTTAAAAAAGAAATGGTATAGTGCGGTATTTTGTCCACTTTCAGTATTATCCTGCTGGAAGGAAACAGGCTGCAGCACTAGGAGGAGGAATATTTATGAAATATGTAGCGATAACATCATGTTCGACAGGGATTGCACATACTTATATGGCAGCAGAGGCTTTACAGATAGCGGCAAAAGAAATGAACGTGGAAATGAAAGTAGAAACACAAGGTTCAATAGGAGCGGAAAACGTACTTACCGATAAAGATATAAGAGAAGCAGATGCAGTAATAATAGCTGCAAGTACATCAGTAAATAAAGACAGATTTGCAGGAAAAAAACTTATAGAAGTAAATGTGGACGAAGCAATAAAAGATCCGAAAGCCCTTATAGAAAGAGCTTCAAAGCTGACAACAGCGTATCAGGCAGAAAAGGCAGCCGAACAGACAAAAACAGCAAAAGAAAAAAATCTCGGGCCTTATAAACATTTGATGACAGGTGTATCATATATGATTCCGTTTGTAGTAGCAGGGGGTATAATGATAGCTCTTGCATTTGCACTGGGGGGAATAAATGCAGGAAGTCAGCAGGGGACATTGGCAGCAGCATTTATGCAGATCGGCGGAGGAACGTCATTTGTGTTAATGCTTCCGGTGCTCGCAGGGTTTATAGCATTTTCTATTGCTGACAGACCGGGGATTGTTCCGGGGATGATAGGCGGAATGCTTGCCAATGCTATAGGAGCAGGTTTTTTGGGAGCATTGGTTGCGGGTTTTCTTGCAGGATATGTTATAATATTACTTAAACAGGTAATAAAAATACCAAAAGCATTTCAAGGATTAATGCCTGTACTTATTTTGCCGTTATTGTCTTCAATGATAGTCGGACTGGTTATGATTTATGTTTTGGGAAAACCATTTACAGCATTAAATAATTTTATGACAGACTGGCTGAACGGATTAAGCGGTATAAATTCCATAGGACTGGGAGTAATACTCGGGGCAATGATGGCCGTAGATATGGCAGGTCCTATAGGAAAAGCAGCATATTTCTTCGGAGTGGCATCACTTACAAGCTTGCAGCCCGGACAGACATCGACGGTAATGGCAGCAGTAATGGCAACCGGTATGATACCGCCGTTAAGTATGGCACTTGCATCTCTTATAGCAAAGGATAAATTTACGGCAGAGGAAAGAGAAGCGGGAAAAACAGCATGGGTATTGGGGCTTTCATTTATAACCGAAGGAGCTATACCATTTGCAGCGGCGGATCCTTTGAGAGTACTGCCTTCAGTAGTTTTGGGTTCGGCAGTTACAGGAGGACTTTCAATGCTGTTTAAATGTGGTCTGGCAGTTCCACACGGAGGAATATTCGTACTTCCGATACCGGGAGCGGTAAGTAACCTGCTCGGATATATCATTGCCATAGCAGCAGGAACAGTAGCAGCGGCATTTGCAGTGATAATTTTGAAAAAGAAAAAAGAAACTGCGGTTAACGCATAAAATAAAAAGAGAGGTGGCATTTATGAAAGCGGCATTTCTATATAATGCTAATGATTTAAGACTGGAAGAAACAGAAAAACCATTAATAAATGATGATGAAATACTTGTGAAAGTAAAATCGGCAGCTATCTGCGGGACTGACATAAGAATGTTTAAAAACGGTTATGCAGGAGTGGATGAAAACAATCCGAGAATACTGGGTCATGAAATCAGCGGTGAAATAGCTGAAACAGGAAAAAATGTACAAAAGTATAAAAAAGGTATGAGAGTCGCAATAGCGCCTAATATGGGATGCGGTATATGCGACAGATGTGTCAGCGGGAATACTCATTTATGTGAAACATATGAAGCATTCGGGATAAATCTTCAGGGCGGTTTTGCAGAATACTTAAAAATTCCTGCAAAAGCAGTAAATCAGGGAAATCTTGTAGAACTTGAGGAAAAGATAACATATGAGGAAGCTGCGCTTGCAGAGCCGTTATCATGCGTTTTTAACGGACAGAGCAGGGTAAATATAGAACTTGGAGATACTGTACTCATAATTGGTGCGGGTCCGATAGGGATAATGCATGCATTTCTTGCGAAAATACAGGGAGCAGTGAAAGTATTTATGAATGACCTTTCTGAGGACAGACTGGCACTGTGTAAGGAGCTTGATCCTGATATAATAACAGTAGCTTCGGCAGAATTAAAAGAGAAAATAATGGCAGAAACTAAGGGGAACGGGGTAGATGTAAGCATAATAGCGGCTCCGTCACCGGAAGCACAAAGTTCTGCAATAGAACTAATGAATATGAACGGAAGAGTGTTATTTTTCGGAGGACTGCCTAAAGACAGAGAAAATGTACAGTTAAATTCAAATATAATACATTATAAACAGCTTGCCGTACATGGCAGTGCACGTGCGAGTCTTATACAATACAGAAAATCACTGGCACTGATAGAGAACGGACTTATTCCAATGAAAAAAATAATTTCAAGCAGATTTAAACTTGATGAAATAGGTGAAGCAGTGAAAAAAGCCGCAGACGGAAGCGGTTTGAAAAATGTAATTAATTTTGAGGACTGATAATCAGGATTATAATCTGAAAACAATCGGGCATGAAAAACAACAGTATAAATAAAAATCGGACACAGTATTGGTTTGTAATGAGGAATTTACAATACGTGTCCGTTTTTTTACATGATAGTCTAAGAAACCATCTTTCCTGCTTTTATTATTTTTTCTATGTTATATTCTCTGTCTACAATAAGCAGATCGGCATCTCTTCCTACTTCTATCCTTCCTTTGGAAGTCAGTTCCAGCTCATCGGCGGCATTTGTGCTGGTAAGCTTAACTGCACCGATAATTCCGGAATCAAGAAATCGCAGGGCATTTTTGAAAGCTCTGTCCATTGTAAGGGTACTTCCGGCAAGTGAGCCGTTAGCAAGTCTTGCTTCATATCCTTTTACGAATACATCCTGTCCTCCGAGATCATATTTTCCATCCTGAAGTCCTGTGGCTCTCATGGCATCGGTAATAAGGGCAAGCTTGTTTCCTTTGCATTTATAGGCGAGTTTCGCCATTTTAGGGTGGACATGAATTCCGTCAAGAATCAGTTCGGCATGGATTCTGTCGTTGTTCAGTATTGCCCCTGCAGTACCGGGTTCTCTGTGATGGAGTCCTTTCATGCCGTTATACAGGTGGACACAGTGTGTCATGCCGAATAAACTGGCTTCTTCCACAAGTTCGCTGTCAGCGCTTGTATGTCCTATAGAAGCAATTACACCTTTCTCTTTTAATTTCTGAATAACAGAAAATTCTATACGCTCAGGAGCAGCTGACAGGATTTTTAGAATATCCCAGTAATTTCCAACCAGTGCTTCCAGAGTATCAAGTGTACCATACTGTAAAAATTTGGGATTTTGTGCACCTTTGAATTCATCACAGAAAAACGGACCTTCCATATGTACGCCAATAATATCCGCTGTATTTTCAATATTCATTGCCATTACTTTTTTTACCGCTTCAAAGCCGCTGTGTATTCTTTCTGCAGATTCTGTAAGAAGCGTAGGCAGATAAGAAGTAACACCTCTTTTCAAAACTTCTTTTGACATAGAAGTAACAGCTTCCACAGTTCCGTCCATGGCATCATGTCCTCCTATACCGTGGATATGCATATCTATAAATCCGGGGATAAGATATTTTCCGCTGCAGTCAATAAATTCATCTGATTCTATATCAGCAGAGATTTTGAAAATTTTTCCGTTTTTTATTTGAACATCACTTTTGATTACTTCATCTTCAAGTACAATATCAATATTTTTTAATACCATAAAAACACCTCCGTCAAAATTATCAGTACTTTGCAAAATCAAAAAAACAGAGACAAAGCACAGTCTGATTAAATTATTTATATCTTATTCAAATTATAGTCTAAAAAAAATTTTCGGTCAAGAGAGTAATTATTATTTATATAGATTCAATGACTTTATAATTAAAGCAGATATATTATAAATTGAAACAATAAAAAAGTATTTTTTTCAGTTATGTAAACAAAAATTTGTATTTCAAAATAAATAAATCAAAAGTAATATATATTTAGGTATTTCCAGAAAACACAAGGGGAAAAGAAAGAAAATCAGAATACTCTGACAGCATGGCAAACGAACTTTAGTTGACATTTTTTGTTAAGGTGGTATAATAAATAGTGAATAAGCATTGTACATAAAAGGCTTTAGCAACATTTCTTAACTTTCGTATATTTAATATAAAATTATTAAAACGGGAAACTTGTCAAAAAATAATCTAAAAATTCAAATGTTAAAAATTTAATTTTAAAATTCAAAATAATGTCAAAAAATATCCAATATAATTTATAGTTGCTTTTGGAGCACAATATTAAATCTTTCAATGATTTTAATTAATAGTTTGAACCTGAGTTAATGTTTTAAAATTGAACCAAAAACAGGAGGTGTTCTTAATGTTCGTACAGGCGTTGCTAATAGGAATCTGGGCAGGACTTGCGGGAATTGACTTATTTGATCTTCAGCTGCATGTTCACAGACCAGTGGTAACAGGCTTAGTAGTAGGAATAATATTAGGAGATGTAAAGACAGGATTAGTTGCAGGGGGAATGTTAGAATTAGTATGGATGGGGATGGTGCCGCTTGCCGGTGCGCAGCCGCCTAACGTGGTTATAGGAGGGATAATAGGAACTGCTTTTGCTATATTTACAAAGGAAGATCCTAATATAGCGGTCGGTGTAGCAGTGCCTTTCGC
The DNA here is from genome assembly GCA_031285605.1 of Fusobacteriales bacterium. Classification (GTDB taxonomy): domain Bacteria; phylum Fusobacteriota; class Fusobacteriia; order Fusobacteriales; family Leptotrichiaceae; genus Sebaldella. The sequence continues at coordinate 8,080 of JAITVW010000271.1, forward strand.
TATTGCAGCACAGGCAGGAATAACATTGTTATTCACTGTATTTTCACCGGTAATGCATAAGGCCGACGAATACGCAGTCAATGCAGATGTAAAGGGAATAGAAAGAATAAATTATCTGGGATTATTGATTTTATTTTGTTCATATTTTGTAGTTGCATTTTTGCCTATATTTTTCGGGGAAGAAGCTGCAAGAAGCGTGGTACAGATGTTACCTGAAAAATTAATAGGAGGATTATCAGTAGCCGGAGGAATGATGCCGGCAGTAGGATTTGGAATGCTTTTGAAAATTATGCTGAAAAAAGAATTTGCAGGATTCCTGATATTGGGATTTGTACTGGCAGCTTTCTTAAAGCTGGAAATTATGGCAATAGCCTTTATAGGCTTGAGTATAGCAATGTATGACTACTATCTGAAAAAAGACAGATCCGTCGGATCCGGCGGAAATACAGAGGCAAAGGAGGAATATAGCGATGGAATCTAATGCTTATGTGGATCAGGCAAAAGAAAAGGTAATTACTGCAAAAGACCTGAATAAAATGGCTTGGAGAGGGTTATTCGTACAGGCATCGTTTAACTATGAAAGAATGCAGGCCTGCGGTTGGTTATATTCTATAATTCCGGGACTGAAAAAAATTCATAAAAACAAAGAAGATATGTCAAAATCTATGATGATGCATATGGAATTCTTTAATACCCATCCTTTTCTGGTAACATTTATAGAAGGTATAGTAATAGCAATGGAGGAAAATAAAGAAAGCATAGATACAATAAGAGGTATAAAAATAGCTACAATGGGGCCGCTGGGAGGAATAGGAGATGCCCTGATATGGCTTACGCTTCTTCCGATATCGGCCGGAATAGGGTCTGCACTTGCTATAAACGGAAGTATAGCCGGACCGTTTGTATTCCTTTTGATTTTTAATATAATTCACTTTGGTTTGATATACGGACTTATGCACTATGGATACAGAACAGGAGTAAGTGCACTGAAAACACTGAATGAGGATACGCAAAGTATCTCAAGAGCTGCAAGTATACTTGGTCTTGCTGTGGTAGGAGGATTAATTGCCACATATATAAGATTTAATCTTGCTTTGGTAATTAATGCCGGGCAGGCAAAAGTAGCACTTCAGGAAGATGTTTTGGATAAAATTATGCCGGCGCTGCTGCCTTTAGTTTATACTTTTCTTATGTACTACCTGTTAAGAAAAGGCAAATCACCTCTTTTACTGATAGGGATAACTTTACTTGTAGGTGTAATAGGAAGATATATAGGTTTATTATAAATAAAAAAAGCTGCTTTGGGAAAAGTAGCTTTTTAAGATTTGCCGTCAGCGGAATAAAAGCCGGAAAATCCTAAAAAGATTCAGCTTATGATAAAATTCAATAAAGCTTTTTTTGAAAGGAGCAAAAGATATCCGAGGCTGGTTTTTATAGATCAATAAATTAAGGAGGAGAGACAAGTGGGACCTAATATTTTATTAACAAGAGTGGATAATCGTCTGGTTCACGGACAGGTCGGAGTTACATGGGTAAAGTCACTGGGTGCGAATCTGATTGTGGTAGTAGATGATGTTGCGGCTAACAGCGATGTGGAGAAACAATTAATGGAGGTAGTTGCGAAATCTTCCGGAGTAGGAATCAGATTTTTTACCATAGAGCACACAATTAACATTATTCATAAAGCTTCACCCAATCAGAAAATATTCATAGTGTGCAAAACTCCGGAAACAGTGAAAAAACTAGTAGACGGGGGAGTCCCTGTAAAGGAAGTAAATATCGGAAATATGCATTTTTCCGAGGGGAAAGAGCAGCTCAGCAAGAAAGTATATGTGGATCAAAAAGACAGGGATGATATTAAATATCTGGAATCTAAAGGTGTAGATGTTTATATACAGGATGTTCCCGGAGACAAAAAATTAAAAGTGTAAGAGGTGGATAATATGCTGGAAATAAGTTTATTTCAAGGAATATGCTTAGCGGTTATGGCTTTTATTGTTGGTATTGATTTTTGGCTTGAGGCCTTGTTTATATTTAGACCATTGATAGTAAGTACTCTGACAGGGCTTATTTTGGGGGATTTAAGGCTTGGATTACTCACAGGCGCTTTGACAGAACTTGCTTTTGCCGGCTTGACTCCGGCGGGTGGAACACAGCCGCCTAATCCTGTTTTGGCAGGAGTAATGACTACGGTTATAGCGTATACTGCTAAGGTAGATGCGAAAATAGCCATTGGACTAGCGCTTCCGTTTAGTTTTTTAATGCAGTATATTATCTTATTTTATTACTCGATATTCTCGCTCTTCATGAAAAAAGCAGATAAATATGCAGAAGATGCAGAGATAAAGAAATTTTATTTTTTAAATTTAGTTACCACACTAATAGTAGGTATATCATATGCAATAGTTGTTTTCATATCTTCATATGTGGCACAGGAAGCTGTGCAGAATCTGGTAAACAGTATGCCGGGATGGCTGACTCACGGATTTGAAGTAGCAGGAGGAATCCTTCCTGCAGTAGGATTCGGGCTTTTGTTAAGGGTTATGCTTCAGAAACAATATGTACCGTATTTAATAATAGGATTTGTAGCGGCATCATTCTTAAAATTTTCAAATCTCCTTCCGGTAGCTTTGTTGGGAACAGCATTTGCAATATATGAATATTTTAATCAGAAGAAAATCGAAGAGGCTGCAGTAAATGCAAGAGACAAAGGAGATGACGGCAATGAAGGAATCTAATAAAAAAGTTCTTACAAAGAGGGATATAACTCTTTTAGGATTCAGATCATCTTTCCTGCAGGCATCATTCAACTATGAAAGAATGCAGGCCGGGGGATGGACATGCTCTATGCTCCC
>JAITVW010000293.1 GCA_031285605.1 Fusobacteriales bacterium
GTGATAATAATTTTTATGTTTATTATAACGGAAAATTTATAGAAATTCCAAAGGGCACATATATAGCAAATGATAAAAAAATAGAAAACTATTATATAAAAAAAATAGTTAATAAATCAGAATTACTAAATGATCTGAATAAGTATTTTCCTGACAAAATAGAATATGTGACAAAAGGGGAAAAACCGAAAGAATCAATAAAGCTTCCGGTGATTACTTCGGATGGAAAAACCTATATCGACAGCGTAAAGCTGGAAAAGCTTCTTGTAGAGCTTCCTGTACGTGTAGCACAGGATGATAAGGAAAATATTGTTGCAGAAGAGAAGCCTGTCTTACTTGAAGGGAAAAAAATAGAAATACTTAATGCAAACGGAATTGACGGCTTTGCCTCAAGTCTCGGCGATGCATTAACGGCAAAATTCAAGATAGTATATAATGCAGAAAACTATACTCAGGAAGAAAATTATTCATATATCATAAATAATAAACTTGATGATAATGCTGCAAATGAACTTTTAAGCTCTTTGAGCATAAAGTATATAAAAAAAATGAAACCGGGAAATATAAAGCCTGATGCTGATCTGGTAATAATAACCGGGAAAGATACAGAAACAGGATTTAAGACAGAAATAATGTCAGCAGCTGAAAATTCGGCAATTACAGAAAAATTAAAGGCATATACACCTGTTTTTACCAAAGCAGATAAGTATAAAGATATAGATCTGAAAAAATTAACAGGAATACAGATAAATTATAATCCTGAAGATTATTATACGGCATATAAGCTGGGAAAACTGCTGAATACTGCCAATCTGACAGAAGATCCTTCACTGAAAGACAGGATTATAATTTTAACAAAAGATTAGGAGAATAGAATGGAAAATTCGGTAAAAAAAGCTATTGAAATAATAGAGAGCAAAAAGGGAGATAACATAAAAGTGTATGATGTACAGGGAAGAAGTCCCTTTATGGACTATATAGTAGTATGTGACGGAAGTTCAAGCGTAAACATGGAAGCCATAGCAACTGAACTAAAAAAAGAAATACCTGCATATAAATCTATGGAAGGAGCCGGTGAGAGTCAGTGGATATTAATTGACTTCGGGGACTTCATAGTAAATATTTTTAACAGGGAAAAAAGGGAGTATTATAATATTGATGAACTTTATCAAAGTAGTTAAGAGGGAATTATGAGAAAGATTTTTTATACGATTGTATATTTTTTGATTTTTATTGAACCGTTAACTGGCGGACATATAAAGACATTTATTTCACTGCCTTTTGCACTGGCATTTTTGGTGTTTTTGGAGCAGACAAAAAAGGAAGAACAAGGTATTCATTATGTACTTATAGTTTTGATTCTGACTTTGGGAGGCGGAATGTTTTTCTGGAAGTCAGCAATATTTTTGATATTATATTATCTGATTGATATTTTGGGAAGAAAGTTGCCTTTGGAATATTTACTGAAAGATTTTGTTATGGTGTTCATAGCTAATCTTGTATTTTTGATATTGATTAATCTTAAAAATGTAGCATTCACAGATTTTATGTCATTAAGATGTATTGCCGTAATTGGCATTCAAACAGTATATTCTTTAATTTACTTATTAATTTTAAAAAAATCGGAAGGATTAATGATAGATAAATATGAGAAGACAAATGGATATAGATGACGAAGGGAGAAGTACAGCTTTTCTTGTGATAGTCGGATTTATTTCGATGGTTTTGATAAGTCGTCTGGTATATTTACAGATAATACAAAACGATCTTTTTAAACAAAAAGCACAGAGAAACAGTCTGAAATCCAAGGTAATGAAAGCAAGCCGGGGATTGATACTGGATAGAGACGGTAAGATACTTACAAGAAATAATGTAGGTTATCAGGTTGTCTACATACTGGGGAAAAATCGGGAAGCAAATCCTGATGATGTTCTTTTGATTTCAAAGCTGACGGGGATGAGTGTTACCGACCTTAAGAAACGTATAAAAAATCAGCCTAGAGCAGGGTATGAAAATGAAGTAATAGCAGTAGAAGATCTGGATAAAGACATTGCCCTTAGAATGGCCGAAAAGATAACGGATACTGAAAGAATAGAGGTAAGGGAATATAATAAAAGATTTTATCCGGAAGATATGCTTGCTTCGCATATAATAGGTTATATGAAACCTATTGATGACAAAGAGTGGGAAGTCCTGAAAAGTGATGAATCGTATAACAGAAATGATTATATAGGAAAAAGAGGTGTAGAGAAACAATATGACAAAGTATTAAAAGGAATAGACGGGGAAGAAATAGTAGAGGTAGATGCTCACAGAAATGTGAAATCAATACGTGACAGAAATGACAGTGTAGCAGGAAAAAATATCTATCTTTCTATAGATTTAGATTTACAAAGATATATGACAGAACAGTTTAAAAATGACAAGGGTGCTTTTATTGCCATGGAAGCCAAAACAGGAAAAATAATAGCGGCTGTAAGCAATCCGGAATATAGTCTGAACTTTATGTCGTCAAGATTTTCATCAGAAGAATGGGATAAATTAATTAATGATCCTAATAAGCCTCTGAATAATAAATTTTCAGGTTCTGCATATCCGCCGGGATCTACTTTTAAAGTGGTTACAGGGATGGCAGTACTTGAAGCAGGAATAAGTCCGCAGCAGACAATGTATTCAACAGGTTCCTTTCAGCTAGGAAGAACAATTTTCAGAGATTCACACAGAGGCGGACATGGAACAACAAATTTTTATAAAGCAATAAGAGAGTCAGTAAATACATATTTTTACACATTTTCGAGAGAAGTAGGAATAGAAAAAGTTGCAAAAACAGCAACGGATTTCGGTTTGGGCGAAAGATCCGGGATAGATATTCCCGGGGAAGAAAAAGGAGTAGTCCCTACACCGGAATGGAAAATGAAAAGATTTAACCAAAAATGGCTTCCGGGTGATCTGGTGAATATGTCTATAGGTCAGGGATATGTTCTAACCACACCGCTGCAGATACTGATGATATATCAGGGAATAGCCAATAAAGGAGTAATGTATAAACCAACTGTTGTAGATAAATTTGTATCTTTTGATGGAAAAGTAGAAAATAAGGAACCTGAGGTGCTTAGAAAGCTTCCTTTTAAGCCTGAAAATATTGAAATTATGAGAGAATCTCTGAAAGAACCCGTGAATAAACCAGGCGGAACTGCAAGAATACTTTATTTTTCAAATATTCCTGTTTCAGCTAAAACAGGAACAGCACAAAATACCGGATTTAAAGATCACCATTCATGGCTGGCGGGATATTTCCCTTCAGACAATCCTGAAATCGTATTTATATCACTTGTAGAGGGTGGAGGATACGGAGGGGTGGCATCCGGAGATTTGGTCAGAAAATTTATAATAAAGTATAATGAAAAATACAATATAGCACAATAAAAGTAAAGAGTTGGAGGAAACATGAAATTTAATTATGTGGAAGGTAAGAAAGGCGATAAAGCCGAAAAAGAAGAGAAAACAGAAAAAATAGAGAAAAGCACTGGAAAAGGAGCTGCTGCAGAAAAACAGGCCAAAGAAGAAAAAGTGTATATAATACCTCTGGGAGGACTGGAGGAAGTGGGAAAGAACATGACTGCATTTCAGTATAAAGATGAAATAGTAATAGTAGATGCAGGACTGACATTCCCGGAAGACGAACATCTGGGAATAGATGTAATTATTCCGGATTTTACATATCTGGAAAATAATAAAGACAAGATAAAATCATTATTGTTAACACACGGGCATGAGGATCATATAGGAGCCATACCATACCTGTTTCAGAAACTGGGAAGCACAGATATAACTATTTACGGTGGAAAGCTTACTTTGGAATTGGCTAAGGCTAAGTTTGAAAAAAAAGATGCAATAATACCGAAAATGAAAGTAGTAAAAGGAAGAACAAAATTAAAGCTCTCAAAGTATTTTTCCGTGGAATTCATAAGTGTTACTCACAGTATAGCAGACTGTTATGCAATCTGCATAAAGACACCGGCAGGGGTAATACTGCACTCGGGAGATTTTAAGGTAGATTTGACACCGGTAGACGGGGAAGGATTTGATTTTGCACGTTTAGCACAGTTAGGTGAAGAAGGTGTGGATCTTTTACTTTCAGATAGTACCAATGCAGCTGTTCCCGGGTTTACACCATCTGAAAGAAGCGTTGGTGAAAGTCTGAGAGAAGAATTCGGAAAAGCTGAGGGAAGAATTATAATAGCAGCTTTTGCGTCACATATACACAGATTACAGCAGATAGTGGATATAGCGCAGACATATAACAGAAAAATAGCAATTGACGGAAGAAGTATGGTAAAAGTATTTGATATAGCATCAAGACTTGGTTATCTGAAATTTCCTAAAAATATGATAGTAGACCTTCAGAAGTCAGATAAGCTGCCTCCCGAAAAGGCTATTATACTGTGTACGGGAACACAGGGAGAACCTTTAGCGGCATTGTCAAGAATCGCTAACGGGACACATAAATATATTTCCCTGAGAGAAGGAGATACTGTAATAATATCAGCTACACCTATACCCGGGAATGAAAAAGCTGTTTATAAAAATATAAATTATCTGCTGAAAAAGAATGCAAATGTTGTATTTGAAAAAGTAGTGGGAATACACGTTTCGGGACATGGATGCCAGAAAGAGCAGAAAATAATGCTGAGTCTGGTAAAGCCGAAGTTTTTTATGCCTGTTCACGGTGAGTATATGATGCTGAAAAAACACAAGGAACTTGCTGTAGCAACAGGGGTAGAGTCTGATAATGTCATACTTGCGGAAAATGGAAATAAAATAGAGCTTACAAAATCACACTGCAGAGTAGCAGGAAAAGTACAGAGCGGAATGACGCTGATAGACGGTTTCGGAATCGGAGATGTAGGAAATATAGTCTTAAAAGACAGACAGAATCTTGCAGATGACGGAATAGTAATAATAACAGTTTCGCAGTATAAAAACGGGAAATTCAATAAACAGATAGAGCTGGTAACAAGAGGATTCATATATAACAGGGAGTCAGAAAATCTTATTCTTGAAACCAAGGAACTTATAAAGCTGGAATTGGAAAGTATAGAGACAAAAGAGATAAAAGAAATAAGTAAAGTTAAGCAATTGCTGAAAAGCAAAGTGGGAGAATTTCTATATAAAAAGACAAACAGAGAACCGATAATTCTGCCGATAATAATGGAGGTTTAGATGAAATTAAGCAGTAAACAGAGAGCGTTTTTAAAGAAGACGGCACATGATCTGGAGCCGGTGGTAAGAATCGGTAAAGGTGAGGTAGACGGTGATCTTTTGGATAGTATCAGCAATGTAATAAATAAGAGAGAATTAATAAAGGTAAAAGTACTTCAAAATTCTGATTTGGATAATATGAAGGATTTAGGATTTGAGCTGGCTGAAAAAACTTCCAGTATATTTGTGGATAAAATCGGAAAAGTGATAATATTATTTAAACCTAAAAAGGAAAACGGAGTGATAACACAGGAAATTTTGAAAAAAAGGAAGGGTAAATAAATGTCTACGGGGATTATTTTTGGAAATAGAATATTGGATGTAGCAGTAATAGCCTGTTTTTCAGCACAGTTTTATAAGGTATTCTCTCCCCTTTTTAAGGGAAGAGACGCAAGCTGGGTCAGGCTTTTTCAGACAGGGGGTATGCCCAGTTCACATGCATCAACTGTGGTTGCCCTGGCTACTTCTCTGGCTCTTCTAAAAGGAGTGAGATCGGTGGAATTTGCTATATCAATGGTTTTTTCCAGCATAGTACTTTATGATGCAACAGGGATAAGGAGAGCAGCGGGAGAACATGCCAAAGCTCTGAACAGGCTTGTAAAGAGTATAGAGCATAAAGATGATTTCGAGAAAATAGAAGCTAATTTTAAAGAGTTTTTGGGTCATACACCTTTGGAGGTATTCTGGGGCTGTGTTTTGGGACTTATTATAGGAATTGTATTTAGAGGATATCTTTTAGGATAAAGGATGAACAACACATGAAAGATTTGAAAAAAATGAGTGTAAAAGAGATGGAAGATTTATGCGGGAACATAAGAAGCGAGATTATAGAGGTCATATGTAAAAACGGTGGACATCTGGGTCCGAATCTTGGAGTGGTGGAATTAAGCACAGCACTTCATTATGTATATAATTCACCTGTGGATAAGATAGTCTGGGATGTGGGACATCAGTCATATGTTCATAAGATGCTTACAGGCAGAAGAGACAGATTTCATACAATAAGAAAAAGAGGTGGGCTGGGGCCGTTTACTGATCCGAATGAAAGTATACATGATCAGTTTATAAGCGGTCATGCAGGAAGTGCTTTATCTGTATCGGCAGGGCTGGCAGCTGCCAATCCTGAAAAAAACGTAGCAGTAGTTATAGGAGATGCTTCTTTTGCAAACGGGACTACCCTTGAGGCCTTGAACGACATAAATGGTAAATTAAAAAATCTGACAATCATAATAAACGATAATGAGATGTCAATAGGAGAAAATGTAGGAGCTATATCCGGAATACTGAATAAGGTAATAAACAGTCATTTTTACCTGAAATTACGTAAGGATCTGCGGTGTGTACTAAGCAGATATAATTTAACCAAGCCTATTGTGAAACCGACTGAAAGAGTGGAACAGTCATTAAGATCAATTGTGACTCCGGGCGGATTTTTTAATATACTGGGTTATGACTATATAGGACCTATAGACGGACATAATCTGGAAAAGCTGATAAAAATTTTAGAAGAAAACTCTAAGGAAAGAACAAGAGTTATACATATAAAAACAAAAAAAGGAATGGGATATACTCCTGCAGAAGCAGATCCCGAAAGTTTCCACGGAATAGGGCCTTTTGATAAAAATACCGGGGAAACAATAGGGAAATCACAGATTTATTCTGATGTATTCGGAGCAAAAATGGAAGAAATTTTTGCTGCCGATGAAAAGGCAGTTGCTTTGAGCTCAGGGATGATAAAAGGTACAGGTTTGAAAAATGTGTGGAAAAAATATCCTGAAAGAGTTCGTGATACAGGAATGACAGAGGGGCATACAGTGACTTTTGCCGCAGCACTTGCCAAAGAGGGCTTAAAACCTTATGTAGCAATATATTCCACATTTCTGCAGAGAGCGTATTCACACCTTATACATGATGTGGCGATACTAAAGCTGCCTGTAAGGTTTATACTGGACAGGGCAGGAGTTGTTGCCGATGACGGAAAGACACATCAGGGGATATTTGATATAGCGTATCTGCTTACGATACCTGATATTGATATAGCAGCTCCCACATCAAAGGAAGAATTTAACAAAATACTTGATATGTCTCTGGATATAAAGAAACCTCTTGCGATACGTATACCAAAAGATACTCCTTTAGACTATGAATTTGCTGCTTATGAATATGGAAAGTGGAATAAAGTCAGAGACGGAAGCCGGTATATGATAGTAGCATGCGGAGCTATGTTCTCTGAGATAATGAAAATAAAGGACAAACTTGATGAGAAAATAGATGCTGCAATAGTCAGTGCAGCCTGGATAAGACCATTTGACACTGAATTCATAAACAGAG
>JAITVW010000318.1 GCA_031285605.1 Fusobacteriales bacterium
ATATGTTTCTTTAAGCTGAAAGCTCGTAGGCTTTTTATAATTTACCATATCCTGCCAGAGTTTTATTCTAATTGCCTTCATAATATCCGCTTACCTTTCCTTTCAAAATACTAAAAATTTCAGGCATTGATACTACATTCAGGTTCTCTTTTATTTCATTGTCATTATCAAATTTTCCGTTAATCAGCCCGCAGTATGTGTCTGCTTTTATATTATCAAACATTACGCCGTTTATCTCATCTACCAGAATCTTATTGTTTTTAATATCTACCACATTTTGAAAAACAGGATTTTTTATGTCATACACTCCGCCTATAGCAAATAAAGGTTTTAGATCCTCTCTTCTTCCTCTTATATCTCTGTATAAGACAGAAATAGTATCCAAAAGCTTGTTTACTCTTCTTGCTTTTTCAGAATTTGGCAGCTCCAAGTCATATTCTTTATCTATCCCTATCTGGTCCAGATCTATAGTCACTGTATATCTGTAATACGATCTGTGTATTTCCGCCTGTGCTATATTCATATTTTCTTTCAGTCTGTCTGCTAATCCTTTATTTGTCAAAAAATCCAAATCTCCCTTAAATGTTTCCAGTGATATTGCATTAGAGAGCCTCACTTTTGCTGAACGTTTCTTTCCGCCGCTGGCTGCTTTCTTTTCTGTTTTCAGATATCCGAAAAAATCAATTTCGGGATATTTATCTATTGTAGCTTCCGCACTAAACTGTATTACTTTTTTCTCTCCGCTTCCTTCTGCTTTTACAGGCGCCTCTGCTTCTCCAAGCTGTTCAATCATGTTATATCTTAATGCTTGTCGTGAAATATACGTATACTGATCTCCTTTATTTCTTGAGATTTTTTTTAATGAAGCTACATTTCCTACACCTTCACCATAATTAGCACTTTCAGCTTCAAAAATTACTGTTAATGCCAGTCCTTTTACTTTCATTCTCCATCTCCTCCCTTATTGCTGTCTTCCTCTTCAGACTTTGTTTCTCCCAATATTCCCGCTATAAAAGCATATCCTGCAGTTTTAAATGCATCATCATTTTTCAGTGTTTCCAAAAAAATTCTTGGAACAGGTTTTTGAACATATAAATAACAATTAAGCAGAGTATCCATAAACATATCTACATTATTTGTTTTCAAAGCATTTAACAGTCTGTAGGAAATTCCCTTAAGTTTTTCCTGTACCTCATAGCTTTTTTTCAACTCTTTTCCGGCATCACTTCCACCATAAATCAAATAATTTTTATTTTTCTCCATTATTCCTATCCCTTCCAAAAATCTAAGATTTATTTTTAATAAGCTTATTATATGACTGCTTAAATAATGAGCATTTGCAGGTGTCGATAGTTTATACTGCAGTAATTTATGTATCAGAGTATATAAATTCTGATTATTAAATAATCTCTGAATTACAAGCTCATATATTTTAAAGTACGAATTCACTTCTTTAAAGCCAATTCTAACAATAAAATCCAGATCTTTTTTTGAATCCTTTATTACAGAAAGCATTTTTCTTGATAATATGTTAAATCTGTACGTTTCATTTTCATATCTCACTACCTGCACATCTGCCAGTTCATATCTGGCTTTATCGCTGATTTCCTCGTTTATGGATTCTATAATTGCCTTATAAGTAAGGGAATTATTGAACTCCTTCTCATTTAATACTTTGCTTTTGATTTTTTCATTCGTCAAAATGAGACTTTTCACATCTGTATTATCATTTATAAATATTCCTTTATCATAAGCGAAAGTCATTCCGGCAGGAACACAGGAATAAACCAGCTTACATACCGGACATACTCCTATATCATTTGTAAAATTCCAGACATGTGAAGTTTTTCTGTTTGTATCAAAGCCTGTCATATTCAAAAAACTGATATCATTATTCAGATCTTTTATATTATCGTCACAGATAAAACAATTATATTTATACTTTGATTTATCAGCTGAACTATATTCATAAACCGGAGTTAAAAAATAATTTTTATAATCAGTATAAATATCTTTTTCTTTTGTTTGAGGATTCAAAAAACACACACCATTCCAGGAATTTTTTATAATAGTATAGACAACATTTTTACCTGCCAGATATTTTCTTCCTCTGTCACTTTTGCAAAAATCTGCTACTCTTATTATTTTATCAAATGTATTTTTTATTTCTTCTGTTTTAGCATTAAGCTGCTCATTTTTGTCCACAAATTTAACGGGTTTTATTTCTTTTACAAATTCCAAAATATTACTGTTTGGTTCTATAAGATCATATGTTGATTTATAGCTTGCACTATTCATATAATACTTCAAAGAGCCTGGTGTTCCGTCACTCCCTATAAATTTGTTCAGTTCCTCAAGACTGTCTTTAGTAAAATTTTCAAAATTGGATTCCAGATGATACTGGATTTTTTCTTCATAAGATACTATTTTATTCCAGGATAAAAGTTTTTGATACTTATTAATAAAATAATTAAAATACTTTTCTTCAAAATTCTCAAACAATTTTGTTGGAATTTCGACTGTCTGATTATCAATATAATTAATATTTTCTTCACCGAGTATATTTATCAGACCAGTTATTCCCGCATTAAAAAGCCAGTCTCCAAGCTCGATTTTTACACTTTCTTCCATCCAAACCTCCCTCTATACAATATCTACCATAGAAAACCCAAGACTTTTTTTACTGCCTGCGCCGCTCTGATAAATTTCATTAAGAATATACTGCTCTCCCTCCATCTCAAAACTTCCTATGGAAGAAGCCATTTTTATCCCATAAGAGGTTACGATTATTTTCTTCATATCCATTTTTCTGATGGCTAAATTTTCTAAATCTCTTTCTACATTTTCAGAAAATTTATTCTTTAGCTGATTATATAAATTTCTTTTTAGAAACTTTTCAAAATTCATATCATTGCATGAATAATACCAGTCTTTACCGCTTTCAAGGTGATGGTCACGAACTATAAGCGGCGACTGGGTGCGAAAAGTCACCTTATTTGTGGATATTTTTCTTTCTTTCTGTATTACTATTCTTGTTATTTTTATACTATTTAAATTTGAAAATCTTATTTCTTGATACAGGTTTTTGACAAATGCATTATAGAAATCAATTCCTATCACATTATCTGAAGTGGAAAAATTAATGATGATTCTTTTGTTCGGTATTTCTATTGTTTCTTTTTTTATAACAGGTTGTTGAAAGTAGTTGGAAAATGTAAATTCTTTCTGTATAGGATCTCTCATATGGTAATACTTATTGTACACATCTTCATCATAGTTTGTTAAACATTTTTTGAACATTGATACTATTTTTCTCCGGTAATCCAGTGGTATTTCATTTTCTTTCAATTCACAATGTAACGATAATCTCAAGTTTTTCCTCCTTTACTGTACTTTCTTATTTATTAAACTAATTAATTATAACCTATTTTTCTATTTTTTCAAATATTTTTTATTTTATAATTTTAGTGATTAATGAGATTATTGACTAATATATCTGAAATTATCTTATCAATAATATTTAATTTTATTCCAATATTTTTCATCATTCTTTGTAAATTTTGATAATATGTTTCAAGTGATATCATAATACACTTTTTAAAATTGATATATTTTTTTCTTTCATCTTTTCTCTCCTTCTGATAAAAACCATTTGATATAAAACTTATTCATAATAAAGTCCGATCATTAATCAAATTCATTCATTTTTTAGTTTAATAAAAGTACTTATATTTAAATTTACTTTTTTATATAAATACTTTTATTTTTTGAAATACTGGATTGTCAAATTAATTTTCTTTAGTATTTGCTATAGATATTTTTTGACTTCCAATATTTATATTTAAGAATATACATTTTCTTAAAAACGATATTATTTTATTTATCATATCTTCCTAACTTTTTTCCATATGAGAAAATTTACTATATATATTTATAAAACAATAATTTTTTTAAATATATTAGGACTTTTAATGTTTAAGAATATACATTTTCTTAAAAACGATATTATTTTATTTAATATATTAACTCATACTTTTTATCAAAAGTCAATTTATTTTTCAGTTAATTTTCCAATATGGCAAGATTAATTTAATTAATTGTATATTTTCTCATACTTTACATTATACAATACATCTATTAATTAAATACTATTATAACATAATATACATCAAATGTCTATCTTCTCAATTTCTTCTTCTAAACGAGCTGATTTCTCATCATCCATAGACTCAAAATTCATAGTGCCAAATTCATTTTCTGCACTATCAGCCTTCTTTTCCATTATTATCAGTCATGCAGAATTTCTCATTTATTATTTCTGGTCTTAATGTCTACACTTTATCACATCATAAAAAACCGCTGAAAGAATCTGCCGCTCCCAAGATTGCATGGAAGTATTCTTTTTATACTGGTTGTATACTATTAAGTGTGGCGAAAAAAAGTAAAAAAAAATTGCATAAGAAGAAATTCAATAGTATTATGTTTTTTGTGGAAAACAATACTGAAAGGAATTTTACTTATGCAAGGAGAACCTCTTTTAGACATTTTGGATTTTCTTCTGACACTTGAACCGGAAGAATATACAGTGGGATCAAGTCCGGCAAAAAAAGTAAGTTTAGCTTCACTGTCAAATTTACTAATATCACCAATTTCAGAAAGAATGATGGCAGCATTGGTAAAACCAATGCCGGTAATAGTATGCAGGAAAGAATCAAAAGAAAGATATAAATCTTTGATTTTAGAATCAATCTCTTTAATCTGGGATTCAATAAATTTAATTTGATTAAGGATGTTCTGTAATTCAAAGAGAAAACCATCAAGCCCGATGGAAATACCAACAGATTTAAAGGCAATATCCTTGATAAAAAGAGCTTTATCCTCACCAAGTCTGCCCTTGGATGCTGTTTTAAGAATCTTAGTAAGTTTAG
>JAITVW010000051.1 GCA_031285605.1 Fusobacteriales bacterium
TACTGATAAAATCATACTTCCACTCAAAAATTCCCTTCCAAAATACACAAGTGTCAGTGTAATTGCCAGACGGCGTACTGTATGAGCCATACCATCAGTATAAAGTGCACTTAATACAGCAAACTTCCTCTTATATTCCAGATAGTCATCTGCCAGCACGTCAAATTCCGCTATTGACTCATCCTCATGTGTAAAAGACTGAACTACTTCTATTCCCTGAAACTGTTCATTCATCATTGCATTCATATTGGACTGTATTTCCCTTGTTTCCTTAAAGTTTTCCGAAACATATTTTCTGTATAAATACAGCCAGACTGCAATAATAGGAAGTATCAACAGCGCATAAGACGCAAGTTTTACATTCAGCAGAAACATAGCTGTATATATAAAAACTACCTGCACTACAGCCTTAACTATTTCCAGAAGTGTATTTTCATATAACCCGAATATTGCATTACTGTCATGAACAATATAAGATACTACTTTTCCGTCAGGATAATCGCTGAAATACTGTACAGGAAGTTTCTGAAGCTGCTTGAATGCTGCTTTTCTCAGGTCAAACACTACCTTTGTCGCCAGTATTCTCAGACTGTAACCACATGTATACATCAGACATGCGGCAGCCATATATAGTATAAAAATTGACAGTACTGCGAATGTTGCCGATCCGACATACGATTTATAAAAATTCCACACTTCATCTTTTGTAAGTATGTTAAATCCCACATTACTTTCTTTATTATTTATGAAAAGTCTGTTATCCTTTATTTCTGTCTTCTCATCTGCAATATCTGAATTTATAAGCACATATCCTTCCTTAGTCAGAACTATGCTGTTTTTTTCCGATATATTAAAATTACTGTTTTCCTCAATTCTTGTATAATACTTCCCCTTGTAAAAAACTGATTTTTTTTCATCCTGTATTGTATTGCTTACCGAAACAGGTCTGAACATCCCCATAATATATTTATCTATAATTATCTTTGTCATCATTGTTCCCACTGTAAATATTACAGTGGAAAGCATTAAGGCAAAAAGACTGTAAAATAAAAATTTTTTATATGGTTTTGTATAGATCCACAGCTGTTTCCATATATACATTATTCCGCCTCCTCTGATTCCTGAGTTGTCATTGTATTTTGCTCCATAAACTGGTCATAATACCAGCCCCTGAGCTCCATGAGCTCTTCGTGAGTCCCTTTCTCCACTATAGTGCCTTCCTGAAGAACAATTATGCAGTTCGCATCTCTTACTGCCGATAATCTGTGAGCCACTATGATTTTTATCATCTCCGGATAATATTCCGCAATATTTCCGATTATGTTTTCTTCTGTTTTACCGTCAACTGCTGATAATGAATCATCCAGAATCAAGACATTCCCGGCTCTCACAAAAGCCCTTGCCAAAGACAGCCTCTGCTTCTGTCCTCCCGAAAGCATAACTCCCGACTCACCTGTTATTGTTTCAAGACCGTTTGTCAATGTTCCTATATCCTTTGTAAAATCTGCATGCTCTATGGCTGTCATTATATTTTCACGGGAAGCATTCATGTTTCCCAATCTGATATTTTCATAAACGGTTTTTGAAAACACAATATGCTCCTGAGGTACGTAAGCTATATGTCTTCTTATATTCTCTGCGTCATACTCCGATATGCCGCGGTTATTTATCAGAATTTTTCCTTCTCCTGATTTATACTGACGCAAAAGCTGACGAATAACAGTAGTCTTCCCGCTTCCTGTTGTCCCCACTATACCCAGTATTTCACCGGTTTTTACACTTATACTGAATGAATCAAGGCTTTTTACCTGAGAACCCGGATAAGAAAAACTGTAATTATCAAATTCTATACTTTCAATTTTTTCCAGATTCAAAGGATTTTCCGGAATAATTATGTCGCTTTCTTCATTATAGACAGCATCTATTCTTTCATAGGACCCGCTCCCTCTCTGTAATGTGTTAATAAAGGCTCCGAGTGCAAAAACAGGCCATTCCAGCATTATTACATAAACAAAATATGTAACCAGTTTACCTGTTGTCATATTACTTTTGAATACATCCATAATTCCAAAATAAATCGCGAGTGTGGCGGCAATAGTAAATACACCTATAAATAAAGGCTCATACAGTGAAATAACTTTTGAAAAAGCTATACTTTTGTCATAGGTTACCTGTGATTTTGAAAGAAGCTTTTCTATATCTTCTCTTTCTTTTGCATAAGCTCTTATTACTCTTACACCTGCTATGGACTCAAGTACACTGTTGCTCAAAACACTCGTAGACTGCTGCCTTTCCTCATAAAGTCTCTCTATTGTTTTCTCCAGTTTATCTACACCAAATGGTATTATAAGAATGGGAATCAAAACAATTATCGAAATTTTCGGATTAATAACAAACATACTCGAAATGAGCAGAGTCAGATAAAGAGAAGCTTCAGCCAGCATCAAAAACCCAAAATCCACTGCTTCACTTACGGCGTTGACATCCTCCGTTGCTCTGGACATAAGGTCTCCTGTCTGATATTTCTTAAAAAATTTCCCGTCCATTCTGATAATATGTCTAAAAAATTTCTTTAGTACTTTAAAAGAAAGAATATTGGCATTCTGAATAAAAATATAATTCCATATACCTGTAGTTATATAACCTGTTACTATAATAGAAACTAATACTGTTGTTATCTGTGTCAGTTTTAATCCTGTCAGTGTTTTCATTGTCATCTGATCTATTGTATATCCTGTGAGCCATGGAACAATCAATGAAAATACGTCTCCTGTCAGCAGCATTAAAAGTACTAACAGATATCTCCACTTCATTTCTTTTATGAACCAGCCCAGCTGCTTAAATATTTTTATCATTTTTTTCTCCTCCTTAAAACAATATCTTGTTTTTTGCCTTTATTCTCTCTTTTTAGCACTCACTCCCATCTATATTTCAAAATCATTAAAATTGTTATAATAAAAAAAGTAAGGTTCAGCACCCTACTAAAATTTTATTGCCTGTTTTTAAATAAAACTTTGAGCCGCGCCTCTAAAATAGAGGCTCCATACCCCTATTTATATATGAGAACAAAGGCTCAACACTGATATGTCTGCTTTTGTTCTGTTTATATTTGATTTTTTTCCAGCAAATAATTTAATATCCATGTTTTCACCTTCTTCCTTTATAATTTTAAATTTTACCTTCCAAAATCTTAACATATACATATCTGTAATGTCAAGGTTTTTTCTTATTTTTTAAAGGGATTGAAATATATCAACATTTAATATTTAAGTTAATTTTTATCTTCCGTAAAGTTTCGTTATTCTTTTTATTTCATCAGACAGAACTGTTGTCAAAGCATCTTCCTTCATTCTCCATTTCCAGTTACCGTCAGCAACTCCCGGCGTATTCATTCTAGCTTCACTGTTCAGTCCCAAAAAATCCTGCATTGGAGCCAAAGCCATATTTGCTACCGACCTCCATGCGGCTTTTATAAAACGCCAGTGTATCTCATTGTCTGTATAAATATCAAAGTAGTCCCTTATATATTCCTTATCACGCTCACTTATCTCAGAATACCATCCTGTAATTGTATCATTATCATGTGTCCCGGTATACACTACACAATTATGATCATAAGAATGTGTAAGATAATCATTTTCTTCATCCGAATCAAAAGCAAACTGCAATATTTTCATACCCGGAAATTCTGTTTCATTTCGCAGTTCTACTACTTCGTTTGTAAGATTTCCAAGATCTTCAGCTATTATTGGCAAATCTCCAAGTGCAACCTTTATGGAATTAAAAAAATCTATTCCCGGTCCCTTTCTCCACTCACCTGTTACAGCTGTTTTTTCTCCTGCCGATACTGCCCAATATGATTCAAATCCCCGAAAATGATCTATTCTTATGATATCTGCCGTTTTGAGATTAGCTTTCACTCTTTCTATCCACCATTTATAGCCACTTTCCTTTAATTTCTCCCAGTCAAACAAAGGATTTCCCCAAAGCTGCCCGGTTTCACTGAAATAATCAGGCGGAACACCCGCCACATCAATCGGTTTTCTTTCTTTATCAAACAAAAATATTTCCGGATTTGCCCATGCATCTGCACTGTCAAAAGCAACAAAAATCGGAATATCTCCTATTATGCTGATACCTTTTGAATTAGCATAGCCTTTTATTTTTGCCCACTGGTTAAAAAAAAGATACTGTACAAAATTATTATACTCTATATCATCTTTCAGAAGTTTTTTATATTTTTTCAAGGCACTTTCTTTTCTAAGCAGTATATCTTCATCCCACTTTGACCACTCCTGACCCTTAAAATAATATTTCAAAGAAATAAACAATGAGTAGTCCTCCAGCCAAAAAGAATTTTCTGCTTTAAAAATTTCTATTTCAAATTTCATCTGCTCATTACCTGATTTTTTATAATTTTCGTAAGCTTTTCGCAGTAAGGGAAGTTTATTCTTATAAAGAAGTCCGTAATCTATACTTTCAGAATCACTGCCCAGCTCTGCTTTATCTGCATCAGCGTCCTCCAGTAAACCTAAATTAATTAAATTTTCCAGAGAAATCAGATAAGAATTTCCGGCAAAAGCTGAGAAACACTGATACGGTGAATCTCCATATCCGGTAGGCCCTAAAGGAAAAACCTGCCAGAGCTTCTGATTTGATCTGTCTAAAAAATCAATAAATTCTATTGCACTGTTCCCTAATGTCCCAATGCCGTATTTCCCGTATAGTGATGACGGATGCAGTAAAATCCCCGAGCTTCTTGGAAACATATAAAACCTCCTGATATTTTAATTTATCTGCTTTAATATTTCATCTATTATGGTTTTAATATAACATATCTCCTATTATTTGTCACTTAAATTAATGATTTTATGTATAAATTTTGTATTTCAAATTACTCCCGATGATATATTTTGAATATACAATTATTTTAAATTGACATTTATTTCGCTTATCTGATATAATTATATGAAATTAGGAGGTGTCGTTATAATGGCAAAAGTTACTAAAGAAATGAATATCATGGAGGCTGTGGAAAAATATCCTATTATAGCACAGGTACTTATGAGATATGGTTTAGGATGTGTCGGATGTATAATATCTACAGCGGAAACTCTTGGTGAAGGGATTACTGCCCACGGTCTGAATGCTGATATTATCATCGAAGAAGTTAACATGATTTTAGATAAACAGGAAGCTGAATAATCTCACTTAAAATATTAAAAAATATATCCTCTTTAATATACGCTGACTTTTCTGTGTTATTTAAAGAGGTTTTTATTTGGAGAGATACTTATTTTCAATACCTGTACTAACTTTATAATCACTTTATATGCATTTTTACTGATATTGAAAAATTATTCTTGACAATAACATATATTTTATGGTATCATTTTTCTTGCGATGATTGGAAAAGAGGTTACTTTTCTGTAATTGCAGAATTTTATATCTGTGGAGAAGTGGCAGAGTGGCCGAATGCGCTCCCCTGCTAAGGGAGTATCCGGGGAAACTTGGATCGAGGGTTCAAATCCCTCCTTCTCCGCCATTTTTTTATTTTATGTACCCATAGCTCAATTGGATAGAGTGTCTGGCTACGGACCAGAAGGTTAGGGGTTCGACTCCTCTTGGGTACGCCATATCTTAACCCTAACCAATTTAATTTGGTTTTCATTTATAATATTGTAGAGGAATAGCGTTAGCTGTTCTTTTTTTATGTCAATGTGAAATTATGAGTGCCTAGACGCACACTAAATTCCTACACTGAAATATATCCCAATGTTACCAAAATAAAGTAATCAAACAGAGGAAGAAAAGGGTGGAGTAATGTGTGGTCAACGCTTTTTATCACTGTCCATTGTTTACAGAAAACTTTGTGCTTACCAAGATATTAAATACAGCTACTTTTGTGGATGATATCGAAAATAAGTTATTTTTATTTTTATTCTTTGTTTACTAAGAAATGCTGATATAAAAGCCGGTGTTTTTTTATGGAAAAGACTACCTATTGATTTGAAGAGTTTAAAACAGCTCTAATGAAAGAAAAAAAGACAATATCAAATTAATAACATTATCCTTAATATTTTTATCTCTTTCTGTTACAACTTTAGTATAGCACAACAATATTCAAGCCATTCTCTGCCATTATTGTTATCTGATTATTTACCATTTTAATAATTTTATCAGTACGTATTTATTTAATCCACCCTATAAAAAATCATTTGTCACTATAATGACCATAAAACGAAAGAGTTTCAATTACTTTTTCCTCTGTCTTAACTCTATAAACTAATCTGTTCTTTTTATCTATTCTTCTACCCCAATAACCTGTTAACGGCTTTTTTAACTTTTCAGGTCTTACTAATCCCTCTTCGGGATAATCTTTCCCCGCTTCAAATTCTTCCTTATGGTTTTCAGTATTATTCATAATATCTTTTAACAGAATATCTATAATTTCCAGAATTTCATTTTGATTTTCTTTCCTTAATTTCTTATATTGCTTTAAAGCATTATTGGTTATTTCAAGTTCTAACTTAATCTTCATCACTGTCAACACTCAAGCTTTCCAATTGTTCCAATGTCATTCTGCGGGTTTTTCCTTCTTTTGCTTCTTTAATGGACTTTTTTAAAAAATCCAAGTTTGGTTTACTGTAAAAAGGATCTTCTGATATTTCAAACGGTATAGCTCTTTCAGAAATTATCTTCTTCAAATATATTCTGATAGCTGTTGACATATCCAATCCTAAATTTTCCAATGTTTCCTGTGCCAAAGATTTTGTTTTTCCGTCAATCACCACATGTATACTTTCATTTATAGTTTTAGGATTTTTTGAAGTCTTCCCTTTTTTTATTCCGGTTTGTTTCATTGAATTCATACGAACCACTCCTTTTTATTACACTGTTATTATACATCATAACAGCCAAAAATTCAACATAATATCAA
>JAITVW010000070.1 GCA_031285605.1 Fusobacteriales bacterium
GGAAGTGTAAAAAAAATTGTGTAAACCTCAAGAAATATAGTAAACTAAGATATCTGGAGGTATTTAATTATGAAAAAGATAAGAAAAGAAAATAAACTTGTGAAGGAATTAATAGATCAGTATGGAGTAAAGACAACAGATGACATAAAGGATATGCTAAAAGATCTTCTTGGAGAAACAATTCAAACAATGCTTGAAGGAGAAATAGAGGAAGAGTTGGGTTATTCAAAATATAATTATGATGAAAAGAATACCCAAAATTCAAGAAACGGATATTCTGCCAAAAAAGTGAGAAGTGAGTATGGAGAAGTAGAGTTAAACATACCACGTGACAGAAATAATGAATTTAAGCCACAAATAATACCAAAATACCAAAGAGAAATAACAGGACTAGAAGGTCAGATAATAGCTCTTTATGCAAAAGGAATGAGTAACAGAGATATAGAAGATCATTTAAAAAATATATATGGCGTAGAAATATCGCCAACAATGATAAGTAAAATAACAGATAAGATATTACCAGAAATAAAAGAATGGCAGACAAGACAGCTTGAGGAAGTATATCCGATAGTATTTATGGATGCAATACATTACAGTGTAAGGCAGGATGGAATAGTAATAAAAAAGGCAGTATATATCTTGATAGGAATAAATTTGAAAGGAGAAAAGGAAGTATTAGGATTTTGGATAGGAGAAAATGAAAGCAGTAAATTCTGGCTAAATATACTAAATGAGATAGGAAACAGAGGAGTAAAGGATATTCTTATTGTATCAGTGGATAATCTTAAAGGATTCAGTGAAGCAATAAAAGGAAGTTATCCAAATTCAGAAATCCAAAAATGTATAGTCCATCAGATAAGAAACAGCATAAAATATGTATCCTCAAAGGACATGAAGGAATTTACAAAAGATTTGAAAACAATATATAAAGCAGTAACGTTAGAACAGGCAGCAAATAATCTATTGCATTTAGAAGATAAATGGGGTAAAAAGTATAAGGCAGCAATAAAATCCTGGAATGATAACTGGGAAGAATTAACAACCTATTTTAAATATCCTCAGGAAATAAGGAGGATAATTTATACAACAAACAGTATAGAGAACTTCAACAGGCAGCTGAGAAAATATACAAAGACAAAATCATCTTACCCAACAGATGATTCATTATCAAAATCCATTTATTTATCAATAAAAGAGATAACAAAAAAATGGACAGGCAAGGTTCAGAACTGGGGTCAGATAGTATCACAGCTATCAATCTATTTTGATGGCAGAATATAAAAAGCAGGGGAAAAATCCCCTGTATATATTGAAATCATTGATGTTTTTAGAGTTTACACAGAAATTTGGACACTCTCAAATATACAAAGACAAAATCATCTTACCCAACGAGAGTGTCCAAATTTCTGTGTAAACTCTAGATAATTCAATAAAATTAATATGTACAGGCTCTTTTATCCCTTCATTTCTTATTGCTCCTGAAGCAATTCCCAAATCTCCGCCTTTTATATTAATATCCATTCCTGCTTACCTTTTTAATCCAAAAACAAATAATACATCAGACCGCTGAGTGTAAATCCATCTTTTAATTCATTATTTTTTATCATCTCTTTTATTTTGTCTTTTTTTATCCATTTTACATCTGCTATTTCATTTAAATCAAAGCTTTGTCTCTCTTTTTCCTCATCTAATTCAGCTTTCAAAACATGAAATTTCAGATCAGTACTTCCGCTTGCAGGAAAATACGAAAAAAGATATTCAATATTTTTCACATGATATCCTGATTCCTCCAAGACTTCTCTTTCTCCTGTTTTCAAAATATCTTCGCCTTTTTCGGTTCCTCCTGCCGGTATTTCCCATTCAGTAGTACCAAGCAGATATCTGTATGCCTCTACAAATAATACTTCGTCATTTTCATTTTCTACAACAACAGTAACCCCTTCTCTGTGGTAATTTATAACATGATAATCCTCAATAATACTTTTATCATTCATTTCTACCCTGTCCAGATAAAAATTAATCCAGTTGCTTTCATACATTACTTTTCTGCCAAGCCGTTTCATATCTGCTTCCTTTCATAATATTTCCATGATTTTATAAAAAATTTCTACAGTAAAATTACTGAAAAAAATAATATATCTATATTGAAAATATATTATTTTATCATTATAAGTTCCTTGTTTGATTTATTCAAAACAACACAGCCGTCTTTTTTTACTATTACATCGTCTTCTATTCTTACACCGCTGAATCCGTCGATATATATTCCCGGTTCTATTGTAATAAGCATATTTTCCTCAAGAATAATATCTCCTGCCGGTGAAACCACAGGAGCTTCATGTATTTCAAGTCCGATTCCGTGTCCTAAACCATGTCCGAAATTATCCCCGTAACCTTTTGAGGCAATATAATCTCTGGCCGCTTTATCAAGATCGCTGCATTTTATTCCGGCTTTAACCTGTTTTATTGCCATTTTATTAGCTTCCAGAACTATATCGTAAATTTCTTTCTGCTTGTCGGAAATCTCGTCTCCCACAAAAAATGTTCTCGTCATATCTGATACATAACCATTGTAATACGCTCCGAAATCTGTAGTTACCAGCTCATTTATCCCTACCTTCTTATCTGATGCCACTCCATGCGGTAATGCAGATCTGTAACCGCTCGCCACTATAGTATCAAAAGATCTGTTTTCTGCTCCGAGCTTTCTCTGTATATATTCCAAATGTGCGGCTATTTCCTTTTCAGTTATACCGGCTTTTACTATTTTCAAAGTCTCGCTGAATGCTATATCAGAAATTTCTATTGCTTTTTTTATATTTTCTATTTCATGATCCTTTTTTACAAGTCTCTGTTTTACCAAAGAATCACCCAAAGGATACATACTCACTGCAAATAATTCTTCCAGCTTTTTATAATAACTGAATGTTATGTTCAAATCTTCAAATCCTAATTTTTTTATACCAAGCTCATCTACTTTTTCCTTTACCCTATCCAGAGAATTTCTTCCTACCTCCACAAATTGAAATCCATTAGGCTCTACCTGCTTTGCTCCCTGTTCCTTATATCTAAAATCCGAAAAAAAGAAATTCCCATCCTTTGAAGCAAGTGCAACTCCTGTAGTCCCGGTAAATCCTGTAAAATATCTGAGATTATACATATCTGTTATGAATACCGCATCAACATTCATATTTTCCATTATTTTGTTTAACATTTTTCCTCCTTGAGCGATTTTATTTTTATTATATCATAAAATACTTCATATTTTATTTCTATTTTTTCAAATGACAACTTTTACCACCCTTATTTTGTTACGGAAAATTTCCGCGATAGAAAAATCCAGTCTTACGCAGCTTCTATATTATTATATCTTTTAATTTTTCTGTAACTTTACTATTACTGCTGTATTAATATACCTGTACTCTTTATACTATTTTACTACACTAAACTATATCTAACAATACTATAAAAATAAATTTCTTATATACCTGCTCTTGTTTTTTCTGCATATAATTTTGTCCTGTATTATATAAACAGCCCCGGCTTATTTCATCGAGTAGAGGCTGATCCTTAATGGACTTCACCCCTCTCACACCACCGTACGTACCGTTCGGTATACGGCGGTTCAATTTATATTTCTGTATGGACTTTTAGATA
>JAITVW010000102.1 GCA_031285605.1 Fusobacteriales bacterium
TCTACTCTTTCTGTTCCTTGTACTTTTGATAATACTAAACTTCCATCTACATTGATTTTTAGTACTTTTTGACTTATCATATCTCCTTTTACTCCAATATCTGAACCTACTGCTTTCAAATATATATTCCGTCCGTAAACACTTCCCAATACTGACGCTGATATTAAGACCTCTCCCGGATTTTCTCCCTGCTTTACCACTTCTCCTGTTCCCGGTTTATAGTCATATTCTCCGCCGATAAGATTTAGGTCTGTTCCGTTTAATTGTCCGTTTACTTTTATTTCTTTCGCTAATAAACTTAATGTTTCTGCCGCGTTTCCGTTAAAATTTCCGTTTATCTCTATTCTGCCTTTTCTCACCATTATTGTCATCAGGTCATCTGTTATATGTCCTGTTGTAAATGTCGTATTCCCAAATCTTCCTACCAATCCTCCGTTTCCTCCAAAATAGATTCCGTTCGGATTACTGAAAAAAACGTCCATCTTCCCTGTTGAAGCTGCTTCTATATAGCCTTTTAGTACTGACGGGTCTTTATGTACACGAATTAAAACTGCCCTTGCAGGATTTCCCGTATAGTTTTCATTCGGCGCTATTATTCCTCCCAGTTCACTTCTGTATCCTGCTCCTTCTCTGGGTGAGATGTTATTTAATATTAGATTTTTATCATCTACATTTAGTCTGTCGAAATCATTAACTGATATTGTCCCATTAGGATTTGCAAGCTCAATCATTGGTGTTCCGTTTGGTGCCGTTGTTACTCTTGCTGTTGAACCATCTCTTGTTTTTATTAATTCATTTGAAAATGTCATGCTGTTTAAGAACATTCCCAGCAATATTGTTATTGCCATATTCCTTCTTACAAACTTTTTTTCATCACTGAATATCTCTTTAATTACATTTATAATTCTGTCTTTCTTCATTTTTTCCCTCCTAATTAAGTTTAATGTTTTCATTCTTTTTTCCTAGCTCCTTTCCCCTATTTTTGATAATTTCATGTATTTATCTTTCATTAAAATCTTACATTATTCATCATATATTTTAATTATTTTTAGTTTTATTAAATCTTATACTCTTAAATCAAATATATTTTTTTAATTTATTTTATATTTTTAAAATATTAATTGTCTAGTTCTTCAAGCATTCTTTATTTTAATGTTTTTCAGACAACACAAAATTAAGACATCTTATGACATCTGACAAGCTTTGAATTGCACACTAACTAATTATTTGCTTCCAAACTAAAAATATATCCCTATTTCTGTCCTCAATTTTCTTCTTTTCCTTTTTGATATTTTTTTCATATCCTTTATATCAGATATTTTTTCATAAATCCTTATTAAAACTTCCATTCCTATTTTCTTTACTTTTAGTAAGTTTAGAAAAGCTCCTATTAATGCTGTTTCCTTCCTGTTTAATCTCTTTAAAAAGTTATTTACAGACTCCGGAATTTCTTCTGCTTTCAAATACAGTGATTCTTCCTTCCGTACATTATCATTCAGATACCTTTCAAGCTCTTTTGGTGTCATTTCTTTTGATGACATCATTTTCAATACTTTATTTAACTCTTCTGCATTTGTTTTCCCTAATTTTAGTATTCTCTTTATTACATGCATTTTCAACTGATTTACCAGTTTTTTCCCTCTTTCATCCGCTAGTACATAAAGCTGATATCTTTTACTATCATCTCTCAGTGTATTTATTGATTTTTTAAATAACTTTGTCACTATTTCTATATAGCCTTTTCTGCCGGCTTCTTCTCTTATATGCCCTACCGCCATTCCTCTGAAACATGATCTTTCATAATCAGTGGCTCTTAGTGATGTCATTGCTGTTATCTGCTCTCCTGTTGCTTCACTTGGGTTTATAAGGTACCCAGATAAAAGTTGCAATATTGACTTCATATTCATTTCCATATTTTCCTCCATCATTCCGCCTCTTGATTTTTAAAAAAACAACATCTTAAAATATTAATTTAATTATAAGATTCCATATATTTATATTATTATTTTTAAAACATTGCTTTTTTCATCTCTTTAATTATTATATAATTTTCTTCGTTTAATGTCAATGATTTATTGCATTTATTATGTTTTTATATTTGTATATACAAATATAATCAAACAAACAATCCAGTAACTTCTATAATTCATTTCTTCTCCAAAAACTTCACAGTCTTTTTTCTGTGACCTTTTCTTCCTGTTCCATTTTTAATGAAAAATCTTAGATATGACCTCTTTGTTATATTTTATTTACTCTCTCTTTCTCTAAGAAAATTCTAAGTATATAAAAAGGTAAAACTAAGTAAATGAAGTTAAAATACATTATGCTAAAAGAAAAATAACTTTTTTCTTCAAAAAACTCCTTAAAACCAAGCTTTCAGCTTGGTTTTCTTTTTTTACCGCTTCTACATCTTCTATATTCAAAACCTGCTAAAGTATAACTTCTCTTCCTTACTCTCAAAAAACCTTATCTTTCCTAGTATGATACTTATTATTTCATATTGATGTGAACTCAATGTGAAGATTTTAAAAAAAATTCCATATTATTGTAATATTATCAAAATATCAGTATTACAGCTAAAAGAATTTTTGAATAAGTAAAAGGCTTATTTTTTGATATTATAAAATCACCTTACAATTACAGGCTTCCACATAATTATAAGGTAACTTTTTTATGAATTGATACTTCTTTTTTACAAATTTTTTCTTTTAAAGTGAGGAGAATCTCCCCATTCGCCGTAACCTACTATATCTCCTATACTTGAAACTCTACCTGTAAGACACGCCTTGCATTCTTCGGCATTATCATCTATACATGGTTTATTATCATACAGCTGATATTTCTCCCTGTGTTCCTCTATTGTTATAACAGGCATTAATATATTGGCACCGGCTTTCAGTCCGAGTTCCCTTCCCAGAGGATTCAGTGCCTGAAGTGCTGTCGTAGCCGCTATATTTACATCTTTCAGATACAATCTTGTTATTGCTATCATCTTTAATCCTGATACAAATCTCTTATATCTTTCCTCTTCCGTATTTAGATCATTACTTATTACGTCTTTTCCGAGAGGTGTATCCTTATGTACAACATACGGTCCCATACCTATCATATCAATATCCATTTTCTCAAAAAACAGAATATCATTTACCAGATCTTCTTCTGTTTGTCCGGGAAGTCCTATCATTACTCCGGTTCCTACCTGATATCCGATTTTTTTCAGTGTTTTCAAACAATCTACTCTTTTTTGGAAGGAATGAATTTTATTATCAGGGTGTATCATCTTATAAAGCTCTTCATTGGTAGTTTCTATCCTTAACAGGTATCTGTGCCCTCCGGCCTCAAACCATTCTCTGTAGATATCTTCTGTTTGTTCCCCAAGACAAAGTGTAAGACCTAATTTGCCGCCGCTTACTTCTTTTATATCAAGAATCATATCTTTAACAAATTTCTCAAAATTTTTATCCTGTCTTTCACCTGATTGAAGTGTAACAGAACCATAATTATTTTCATATGCCCATTTAGCCATTTTTATTATTTCATCACCGGACATATCGAATCTTTCCACATTTTCATTACCGGATCTTATTCCGCAATAATAACAATTTTTCACACATCTATTTGAAAATTCTATCAAACCTCTGTAATAGGCTTTTCTGCCTACATATTTTTCTTTTATGCTGTATGCTTTTTCATATAATTTATTAAGATCATCCTGCTTTGTAAGTTTCATTAAGTAAATAAGATCATCTTTTGTTAAACTTTCTTTTTCCAATATCTGTTCTAACAAGTTATCCGCCTCTTTCGGTTTTTACAATTTCCTTTAGATTTTCAATAAAAAAATCAATTTCTTCCATTGTGTTATATCTTCCTATGCTGACTCTTATGGTAGACTTCAAATCCTCTTTTGATAATCCCATAGCTTTCAAAACCGGAGATTCCAGAAAGGCTCCTGACATGCAGGCAGAGCCGGCACTTACACATATTCCTCTCAAATCCAGTGCTACAAGAAGAGTCTGCACATCACAGCCTCTTATGGTAAGACTTGTTATGGTATTCAGTCTGTCAGCTTCTTCCCCGTTTATTACTACATCATTTATTTCATTCTTAATTCTCTTTTCCATGTATTCATGAAGCTTCTTTTCATTCATCTGTTCCTGAAAAATACTTCCGTATGTTATTTCCAGAGCCTTCTGCATACCATATACAGAATTAAGATTTTCTGTTCCTGCTCTTCTGTTTCTCTCCTGATGACCACCGAATATCTGTTTCTTTACAAGAAAATTCTTATCCAGAAAAACTATTCCTGCCCCTTTCGGACCGTAAAACTTATGTGCACTTGCTGTAAAGGCTGATATTCTTGATTCCTTTGGATAAATTATATCCTTTCCTATACTTTGTACTGCATCAACATGAAAAAAAACAGCTGTTTTGGATAATATTTTTCCTATTTCCTCTATTGGCTGAATGACTCCTGTTTCATTATTGGAACTCATAATTGATACCAGTATCGTATCCTGTCTCAGAGAATCTTTTAATTCCTCCACATTAATCAAACCGTTGTTATCAGTATGAAGATAGGTTATTTCATATCCTTTTTCCTCTAAATCCAATAAGGTATTAAGAACTGTCGGATGTTCTATATCAGTTGTTATAATGTGCTTTCCTTTGTATGCATACGCCTCGGCTGCACCTTTTATAACCAGATTATTTCCTTCCGCCCCGCCGGAAGTAAAAATTATTTCTTTTCCTTCAGCACCAAACAAACCGGCTATTACTTCCCTGCTGTTTTCCAAAAGCTTTTTGGCTTTTTGACCGGCGCTGTGAATAGACGATGGATTTCCGTAGTATTGTTCGCAGCTTTTTAGTAACTCCTGAATTACTTCCGGCAGAATTCTGGTAGAAGCTGCATTATCCAGATAAATCATTTTACAGTTATACTCCTCCGTTTATAATTATTATCTTATTATACTATATTTTATTTAATTTTTCTATTTTAAAAAAATTTCTCTTTTCTCATTTGTATATAACCATAATCGAGTAGAGGCTGATCCTTAATGGACTTCACCCCTCTCACACCACCGTACGTACCGTTCGGTATACGGCGGTTCAATTTATATTTCTGTATGGACTTTTAGAT